>SAAM01000018.1 GCA_009929415.1 Clostridia bacterium
ATATCCGCTTGGAAATCCAAATACGCCTAAGGAAGAACAGTGGAAGCTGAGATATCACAGAGTTAACGTGGCACTTGACGCCCTGACTGCGGATGTTGAAAGTCAGACTGTCTTTAAGGTGAAGATTTAATATTCTATATTGTCAATATTAATTTTAAAATAATTCAAAAACCAGGAGGTATATCATGAACAACGAAGTAATCATTACATGCGCAATAACTGGATCAGGGGACTCGGCTCACAAGAGTCCTCACGTACCGGTAACACCGGAGGAAATAGCAGCATCGGCTGTAGCGGCGGCCAAAGCCGGAGCAGCAGTGGCTCATGTCCACGTCAGAAACCCAGAGACAAGAGGCTTCAGCAGAGATATCAAGCTTTATCAGGAAGCGGCAAAGCTTATAAGAGAATGCGGCGTAGATATGATACTCAATATCACGGCAGGTATGGGTGCAGATTTCGTTCCAGATGAAGAAAATCCTAATGTAGGTGGACCAGGCTCTGACATGATAAGTCCGGCAGAGAGAGTAAGGCATATTGAGTTGATAAAGCCTGACATATCCACACTTGACTGTGGTTCTATGAACTATGCTACTACCGCATACATAGCTACCATGGATATGCTAAGAGAGACAGCAAGAAGAATACAGGCAGCCGGGGTAAAACCAGAGATAGAGGTTTTTGAGCTTGGCCACATATGGCAGGCAAAGCAGCTTATGAAGGAAGGCCTGATCGATCCGGACCCGATGTTCCAACTTTGCATGGGAATACCATATGGAGCCGAAGCGACTACGGATAATATGGTGGCGATGGTTAATGCGCTTCCGAAAGGCGTGAACTGGGGGTCGTTCTCAATAGGAAAGATGCAGATGCCCTGGGCAGCGCAGTCGGTTCTTCTTGGAGGCAATATAAGAGTAGGGCTCGAGGACAATATATACCTTGGAAAGGGTCACTTCGCTACAAATGAAGAACTCGTTCTCAATGCAAGAGAGATAGTAGAAAGAATGGGAGCAAGAATAATGAGCCCTGAGGAGGCAAGAATAAAGCTTAAGCTGAAAAAATAAACACGTGAAAAGCAATATTTTTTTACAGGCCGATTTGTTAAAATATTCATTAAATCATTCATTGAATAGTTCGTTGATCAACGATGGACATTATGGAAGGAGCAATATATGTATCTTGGAAGAAATGAAGTAAAGGCTGTTGGAATAGTTGGTACCGGCGTAATAGGTGCAGGATGGGCTGCAAGATGCCTTCACAGAGGAATTGATGTATATGCATATGATCCTGGAGCAAACGCTGAAGCGCTTCTCAGAGAGGTTATAGAAAATTCAGCTCAGGCGATGGCCAAAGTGGTAGATGTGCCTGCAGAGAAAAAAGGGAAGCTCACATTCGTGAAATCGATAAAGGAAGCTGTTGAAAATGCAGACTACATCCAGGAGAGCGTTCCGGAGGTTGAAACTATCAAGATACCTACGCTCAATGAGATAGACAGGTATGCCAAATCTGATGCTATAATAGGAACAAGTACATCAGGACTTCTTCCTACGAGACTTCAGTCAGAGCTTTCACATCCTGAGAGATTTGTCGTGGCACATCCTTTCAATCCGGTTTACCTTCTTCCGCTGGTAGAAGTACTTGGAGGGGAAAAAACAGACAAGCTGGCATGTGAGACTGCAGCAGATTTCTACAGATCTATAGGAATGAAGCCGTTAATGGTGAGAAAGGAAATTGACGGATTTGTTGCTGACAGACTGCTTGAGGCATTGTGGAGAGAGCTTCTTCATCTGGTTAATGATGATGTTGCCACAACCCAGGAAATAGATGATGCGATAATATATGGAGCAGGACTGAGATGGTCGATAATGGGAACCTGCATGACTTACTATCTGGCAGGAGGAAAGAATGGAATGAGACACTTCATGGAGCAGTTCGGTCCGGCCCTCAAGCTTCCATGGGCGCATATTGAAGCACCGGAGCTTACGGAAGAGCTCATTGACAAGATGGTTGACCAGACAGCAGAGCAGGGAGCAGGAAAGAATCTGCGTGAATGGGAGCAGCTCAGGGATAATTGCCTTGTTTCCATAATGAAAGCACTTTCGGAATTCGACCACGGAGCTGGAAAAGTAATAAAGGAAGATCTTGCGACTCAGACAGAAAAACTGGGACTGTAAGATTTCCAAAAACAACCTGTATATAAGAAAAATTGTGCTGCCGTACAGAAACTGAAAAATACTCATCAGATTTTTGTACGGCATAACTAAACAGAAAGGAAGGCATTTCATGGGTGAGATAGTAGTATCTATATTCATAGGTGGTTGGATGATGCTTGTTGGCGGATTCATGCTTTGGAGCCTGGACAGGGAAGAAAAGAAATACAGACAGGAAGAACTCACATCAACGGCTTCTGTAAGAGAAAATTAATCAGATTATAGGAGGAATAGTATGAATATTTATTTGATTGGAGTTATCATAAGTATCATAGTCTACATAATTATAGGTAATTACGCCGGAAAGAGCGTAAAGGACATAGATGATTATTACGTAAGTGGAAGAAATGCCACGACAATATTGATAGCAGGAACTTTGTTCGCTTCGATGCTAAGTACGAACGGATTCATGGGCGATACTGGATGGGTATATGACGGAAATCTTACCAAGCTAGTAATGCTGAATGTTCTCTGCGGATCTGGATATATTATAGGACCTATGTTTTTTGGAAGATATCTTAGAAGATCACAGGTTGTTACTATGCCTGAGTTCTATGGAAGGAGATTTAATTCAAAGAGAATACAGTCTTTTGCGGGAGTTACTACGGTTATTTCCCTTACAGCATATCTGCTTGCTGTTACTCAGGGAACGGCGCTTTTAATGCAGCAGCTGACAGGTTTGTCATTTGGTATATGTCTTGTCATATCTTTCATATGCTTCACATCTTTTACAATGTACTCAGGCTCATCAGGAGTTATCCTGACTGATACTCTTATGTTCATGATATTCATATCTGCGACTATCGTGGCAGGACCTTTTATCTTTCAGGCGGCTGGAGGAGTGGCAGATGTAATACCAAACATAATATCTGATCCGGGGATTTCTCATGACATGCTTTCTTATCATGGAATACTTGGAGAAGGAGAATCTGCTTTTGATGCTATGGCATATGCAATAACCATGGGTATAGTATGGCTTATTACAGTATCTGTAAGTCCATGGCAGGCAAGCCGTAACCTTATGGCGAAGAACGAGCACGTTACTTTCAGGGCTGGGGTAGTGGCTTGTATATGTACAACTGTATTTCTTACATTCCTTTATTTTATAGCGATAGCAATAAAACTCATAAATCCTGCAATAAGTCCGAGCGAGCAGGTAATCATATGGTCATGCTTCAACGTAATGCCAAAGTTTGTGGGAGTACTGGTGCTTACAGGAGTAATGGCAGCAGGGCTTTCTTCGGCATCTACATTCCTTTCTGTAGTAGGATTCAGCCTTACCAATGACATATTTAATATAGATTTCAAGGATGAAAAAGCTAAGCTGAGGATGAGCAGGATGACGATGCTTGTTGTAGGAGTAATAGCGCTGGGTATAGCCTATGTGATGCCTCCTTCAATAAGGATAATCTCATGGTTCGCAAGTACGATAATCGCGGCGTCATGGGGTCTTGTTTCATTCATGAGCGTTTGGAACAGAAAACTCACAGAAAATGGTGCTTTCTACGGAATGGTTACTGGATTTGCAGTCTTCTTCATAGGAAAGATGGCTAAGGAGTTCCTTGGACTTCCGCTGAACAACATACTTGACCCTTTCTTCCTCGCTCTTTTCTTTGGATATGTAGCAATCAAGCTTGGAGACAAGAAAGGCAATATAAGCGAAGCGGAAAAGAGATTTGTTGAAATAATGCATACTGTTCCAGAAGAAGAAAAATCAGCAGAGCTCTTCAAAAGAGACAAGCTGTATGCAAAGGTGCTCATAGCATCAGGCGGCGTGGTAATGATATTGCTTATTGTGTTCTGGGCAATACCTTACAACAACTTTATGGGAGTAATGTAATGATGATATTATATACAATATAAGGAGGACATATGAATTTAGAATCACTGCTGGCACCCAAAAGCGTTGCGCTCATTGGGGCATCAAATAAACCAGGTTCGCTTGGGCATGATATGGTTCAGATGATAAAAAGAGGATCCTACAGCGGAAATATATATCCGATAAATCCAAAGTATGATGAGGTCTGCGGCATAAAATGCTATCCGGATCTTGAGTCCATAGGAGAGACTGTTGACCTTGCAGTTTTCTGCGTAGCTGCAAAGCGTCTGCCGGAGCAGATTGATATCGCAGTAAAAAACAGAGTGAAATCACTTACGATATTTGCAAACTGTGTAGTAGAGGGAGATGAAGGCTTTGAGGATATGATAGTTGAAAAATGCCTTTCCGCAGGGATACCAGTACTCGGACACAATGCTATGGGGTACTACAACAATGACCTGGATCTCAGAATATGCGGATTTGAGGCACCGGATGAAGGCGTGAGAGGCAACATATCAATCATATCCCAGTCGGGATCGGTATTCAGTACCATATGCCACAATGAGCCTCAGCTTAAGTTCAATCTTGCTGTAGCGACTGGAACTGGACATATAACGAGCCTTGAGGATTATATGATATATGCTCTCAATCAGGATACTACAAAAGTCCTGGCAGTATACATGGAATCTTCCAGAAAGCCGGAGAGGTTTGTCCAGGCACTGGAGCTTGCAAAGGACAAAAAGATACCTTTAGTATTGATGAAGGTTGGAAAGTCAGAGCTTGGGGCAGAGTTTGCGAAATCTCACACAGGCGGACTTGCGGGTGATGATGATGCAATACAGGCAGTGCTCGATCACTATGGAGTAATAAGAGTAGACAGCCTTGATGAGATGGCGAATACACTTGCAATTTTCAGCTTTTTCCCAGATATACCTCAAAGAGGGGGGCTGGTAGCTATTGCAGACTCTGGAGGAGAACGGAATCTACTTGCAGATGATGCTGAGGATGTGGGGCTGAAATATGCCGTGCTTTCTGATGAGACCATGGAAAAGCTTGAGGACATTCAGGAATACGGACAGCATGCGAGCAATCCTCTTGACCCATGGGGAACCGGGATTGATTTTGAAAAGATATTCGGAGATTCGATGTCATGCATGCTAAGGGATGAGAATGCTGCCATAGGGCTTATGTCACAGGATCTGCGTGATGGATACTATCTGTCTGAGGGCTGTATACAGGCGCTGAAGCAGGGTCATGACGAAACAGGAAAGCCTGTAGTATTTCTTACTAACTTCGGTGGAATAAGAAGGAAGGAACTGACAGAGAGAATAAATGAAATCCCTGCTCCGGTGCTCACAGGCACGAAGATGGCGCTCAAGGCAGTCAGGAATTATCTGGAGTTCCGCGATTTCGAATTTGAATCGGCAAGCGCAGAGAAGCTTGAAGTAAATGACGAAACTGCTGAGCTTATAAAAACAAGCAGCGTCCTCAAGGAGACTGAATCCATGAAGGTGCTTGAGAGTTTCGGCTTTCCAGTGGCGAAGGCGACAGAGGTCAACTCATTTGAGGATCTGGAAGCAAAAAAAGATATGTATCAGTACCCTCTCGTATTAAAGACGGCGGAAGAAGGCATACTTCACAAGGCTGATGTAGGCGGAGTAAAGCTGAGAATCTCTAATTTCGAGCAATTGAAGGATGCATACTCAGATATGTCAGAAAGGCTTGGAAAAAAATGCATAGTAGCTCCGATGATATCTTTTGACAGCGAGATAATACTCGGGATGAAAAATGATTCGACGTTTGGTCCTATGGTAATAGTAGGAGCAGGCGGAATATATACGGAGCTTCTCAAGGACAGGATAGTAATGCTGCCTGACGCATCAGAAAAGGAAATCAGAAAAAAACTTGCAGAGCTTAAGACATACAGACTGCTTACCGGCTTCAGGGGAAGCGAAAAGGCTGATATAGACCTGCTTGTAGATGTAATACTCAGGTTCTGCAGAATCGTAAAGACGCTCAGCGGAGAAATATCTGAGATAGATGTCAATCCTGTGGCTATAAAGGGGAATATGATACTTGCACTGGATGCTCTGATGATAAAATAAGCTGAATATATCTTTATAAAAAATGCTGGCAAAGCCGGCATTTTTTGTATTTTCGCTCAACTAAGATGTTGAAATGTGAACATTTAATGTTATAATAAAAATATAAACAAATTACTATTGGAGGCAACTGTCAAATGGACATTGATATAAATGGCGAAGAATTAAAAATGAATGACAAGAAATATATACAGAAGAAAAGGATAATCAAATACTTCATAGACGCTGTAAAGCAGATTCAGGAAGAAGAGGGGCTGCAAGCAGTTACTATAAGAAAGGTTGCAGATATCGCCGGATACAACAGCGCGACACTCTATAATTATTTTGAGAATCTCGATCATCTGCTTCTTTTCGCGTCAATGGATTATTTCCAGGAATACGTAGATCAGCTTCCAAAATGCCTGAGGAATGTAAAAGACCCTATACAAAGATATATTTTAGTAGCGGAATGCTTTTACAGAAACTCCTTCTTGCATCCTCAGAACTTCTACTCTATTTTTTTTGCAAAGGTCTCCAATTCTATAGATAAGTATATGGGAGATTATTATGAGCTTTTTCCGATAGATACATCTGAGATGGATGATGATATAGCAACAATGGTAAGTGAAACAGATCTGTTCTCAAGAGGCAGTATATCCATAAAAAAATGCATAGATGAAGGGTACTTCACTAAAGAAGATGGAATAGAGATGAATGACATTATGACATATGTCTATGAAAGCTTTCTTTACAGGGTTATACATGATGAGCTTGACCCGGGTGAGGCAAATGACAAAATCAATAAATACTTGTCAAATATAATCAAAAAGTATAGAATTAAATAAATGTAAAAGGAGGCTTAAATGTCAGATAAAAAAATAATTTTCAGCGGGATACAACCTTCGGGAAAAATAACACTTGGAAACTACCTTGGAGCTCTTTCGAACTGGGTTGAGCTTCAGGATGAATATCAGAATTACTATTGTATAGTGGACATGCATGCAATAACGGTACCTCAGGTTCCAAAAGATCTGAGAGAAAATACGCTTCTGCTTCTGTCTCAGTATCTTGCGGCAGGGATAGATTCTGAAAAGAGCACTGTGTTCATTCAGTCTCATGTGCCACAGCATGTGGAGCTTTCATGGGTCCTTCAGACTATGACCTATATGGGAGAGCTTGGAAGGATGACTCAGTACAAGGACAAGTCGGCAAAGGGCGGAGAAAATCTCAATTCGGCTCTGTTCACATATCCGGTGCTTATGGCCTCTGACATACTTCTCTACTCAACAGACCTTGTTCCTGTAGGAGAGGATCAGAAGCAGCATCTGGAGCTCTCCAGAGACCTTGCTCAGAGATTCAATAACAGATACTCTGATACATTCAAGATACCTGAGGTTTATACTCCAAAGGTAGGAGCAAGGATAATGAGCCTTCAGGATCCGACAAAGAAGATGAGCAAGTCAGACGAGAATGAAAACGGGTATATAAGTCTCATGGACAGCCATGATGTAATAATAAAGAAAGTTAAGAGAGCCGTGACGGATTCTATAGGCGAGGTAAACTACTCTCAGGACCAGCCTGGCATAAAGAACCTGCTTGAGATATGTTCAAAATTCGAAAATGCTTCTCCTCAGGACATTGCGCTCAGATATCAGGGAAAAGGCTATGGCGAATTCAAGAATGATGCCGCAGAAATAATTGCGGAAGGCCTCAGACCTGTCAGAGAAAAAGCGCTTGAATACCTGGGCGACAAGTCCTACCTTGAGGGCATATATTCAGAGGGAGCGCAGAAGGCAGAAGCCGTAGCTTCAAAAATGCTGAGCAAGGTATACAGGAAGATAGGATTCATACCAAAAAAACGAATATAGTCAGGAGACACAATATATATGATATATATATTAATAGCTTTACTGCTTCTAATACTTGATCAGCTTACAAAGCTCTGGTCAAGGAATGTACTGGCATTCAGTGGGAGCATTCCTGTAATACCGGATTTTTTCCATCTTACATATGTGGAAAATCGAGGAGCAGCATTTGGCATACTTTCAGGAAAGACCACTCTTTTCCTGGCGGTCACAGTTCTGGCGATAGTGCTTCTTGTGGGCTATGCCAGATCTCAGAGAAATAACAGCCGTGCTGGGTTTTTAAACATCCTGGTGACACTTATAATTGCCGGGGCTGTAGGAAATCTCATAGACAGATCCGTATACGGGTTTGTGACAGACATGATAGACTTCAGAGGCCTCTGGAAATTTGTATTTAATGTTGCAGACTGTTATGTGGTCTGCGGGACTGCAGCTTTGATTTTCTATATATTGAAATTTGACAACGATAAGTAAGAATCAAAAAAGGAGAGAATCATATGAAGAAGATACTTGTAACAGGTGGACTTGGCCAGATTGGCACGGAACTTATAATGACGCTCAGAGGCGTATACGGAAACGAAAATGTAATTGCGAGCTCAATAGAGCCCGACTGCCCTGATTTTATAAGAGAAACAGGCGTTTATGAATCTGTAGACGTTCTCGATGCAAAGAAGCTGGGAGAGGTATGCAGAAAGCATGACATAAATCAGATAGTGCATCTTGCAGCTATACTCTCTGCAGTAGGAGAGAGCAAGCCACAGCTTGCATATGACATCAACATGAACGGGCTCTTTAATGTACTTGAGGTTGCAAGAGAGACTGGATCAGGAGTATTCACGCCAAGCTCAATAGCGGCATTCGGGCCTTCAACTCCTAAAGACATGACCCCTCAGGATACTGTTCAGAGACCGACTACCATGTACGGCGTAACAAAGGTTGCGGGAGAGCTGCTCTGTGATTATTATCATCAGAGGTATGGAGTAGACACAAGGGGAGTCAGATTCCCGGGACTTATTTCCTATAAAGCGCTTCCGGGCGGAGGAACCACTGATTATGCTGTTCATATATACTATGAGGCTATAAAAAACAGAAAATACACGTCATATATTGCACAGGGAACTAAGATGGACATGATGTATATGCCTGATGCCATAAAATCCATTCTCGATCTTATGGAAGCAGATCCATCAAAGCTCATACACAGAAACGCATTCAATATAGCGGCAATGAGCTTTGCACCCGAAGATCTTGCAGTAGAGATCATGAAGCATATCCCGGATTTCAGGCTTGACTATGCTGTTGATCCTGTAAGGCAGGAAATAGCAGATTCATGGCCAAATTCGCTAGATGACAGCACAGCCCGCGCTGAATGGGGATGGAAGCCGGAATATGACATAGCGAAGATGACCGCTGACATGCTTGAAAAGCTCGCGGAAAAACTTGGAAAAACATATAAATAAAAAACGCTAAATATATTTACTAATGACATAACATTTAATTCCAGCATATCATACTGCTGGAATTATTGTTTTTTATATTTCATTAATATGGTATAATAATTATAAATATTAGAAAAAAGGTGTAAACGATGAAATGGACTGAAGTACTGATAAAGGTAGACCCTCAGGCAGTGGAAGCTGTGACTGATATATTATATGGACTGGGAGCACAGGGTGTTGCCATAGATGAACCTGTCGATGTACAGAAGCTCAGAGAGGATGAACTCTACTGGGATTATATAGACGAAAAGCTTCTGGAGAACGACACAGAAGAAACAAAGATAATGGCGTATTTTTCTGAGGAGGAAACCAATCTTCCTGAAAAAATAGCTGTCATAAAGGAGAAAATAAGGAATCTAACGGAGTTTGGCCTGAGCATTGGCAGTGGAACCGTAGAACTGAGCAATGTAAACCAGGAAGACTGGGAGTCGGCATGGAAGCAGTATTTCAAGCCGGTACATGTCACTGACAGGATAGTAGTAAAACCGGAATGGGAAGAGTATAGTCCGCAAGAAGGAGAAATCGTTATAGAGATAGATCCGGGGATGGCCTTTGGAACAGGTACCCATGAGACTACCAGCATGTGCATAAACCAGATAGAAAAAAACCTCAAGGCGGGAGACAGGGTAATAGATATCGGAAGCGGAAGTGGAATACTCTCGATGGCGGCCGTGCTTCTGGGAGCGGAAAAAGCCACAGGAGTGGATCTGGACCCCGTAGCGGTAAGGGTCGCGCTTGAGAATGTAGAGCTGAACAATCTTCAGGACAAAATAGAGATACTTCATGGAAACCTTACCGATGTAATCAGAGAAAAGGCAGATATAGTAGTGGCTAACATAATGGCTGATATAATACTGATACTTCTCGAAGATGTAAGAGAGTTCATAAAAGATGACGGACTGTTCATTTCTTCAGGAATAATACAGGAAAAGCGGGCAGCGGTAGAAGCAAGGCTGCTTGAGAAAAACTTCAGTATAGTAGAAGTTGAGACAAAGGGAGAATGGTGTGCGATAACTGCACAGAAAAAGAGCTAATTGCAGGGAGGTATATCTTGGACAGATTTTTTGCAGACAGATGTATTGATGACAGAGCATATATCACGGATACAGATGAAATAAAGCATATAACAAAGGTTATGAGGCTAAGAGCCGGAGAACGGGTTGAGATAATTGCGGGGCCGGATAAGGAATACCTGGCCGAGATAAAGGAAATATCAAAAGCCGAAATCGAGCTTGCTATAATCGAAGAAATAAAAAAGAAACGTGAGCTTGACTGCAGGATAACCATATATCAGGGAATACCAAAGGGCCAGAAGATGGAGCTCATAATTCAGAAAGCCACAGAGCTTGGAGTTTACCGCATAGTCCCCTGCGATCTGAAACGATGCGTCAGCAGCATATCTGAAAAAGAAGACAAAAAGATAGCAAGATGGCAGAAGATAGCGCATGAGGCGTCAAAGCAGGCCAAGAGACTTTCGGTGCCTGCTATTGAAAATACCATGGAGATAGACGAGATTATTGATGACATGAAATCCAATCAGATCAATATACTGTTTTATGAATCAGAAGACAATCTGATGCTTAAGGACTGCCTGAGAAGAATCACCAGCTCAGGGCGAAAAACAGTTTCTGCAGGAATAATAATAGGGCCCGAGGGTGGCCTCGAAGAGTGTGAGCGCGCTGTGCTTTGTGAGGCAGGCGCAGAATCAGTAAGCCTTGGAGACCGCATTCTGAGGACTGAAACAGCAGCAATATATGGAGCTGCCGTGCTGGCTTATGAGTTTGAATAAGGAGATTTAAAATGCTATATAGAAATTATTCTGAATATCTTCAAAAGAAATACAAGGAAAAAGTTTACAGGATACCTATAAATGTTCCAGTTTCATGTCCAAACAGGGATGGAGAAGTAGGATACAGTGGATGCACATTCTGTGGTGAATCGGGGGCTGGATTTGAGAGCCTTTCAAATGCTATATCAGTAGAGGATCAGCTTGAGAAAAATATCGAGTATATAGGAAAAAAATACAATTCTTCAAAATTTATCGCATATTTTCAGAACTATACAAACACGTACCTTCCGTTTGATGAATTCGAAAGCATGATCATGAAATCACTGCGCGACGATGTCGTAGGGATATCAGTTTCTACGCGCCCGGATTCGGTAAACGACAGGCATCTTGAATATCTTTCAAGGATACAGGAGACATATCAGAAAGACATCTCTATAGAACTTGGACTTCAGACTGTAAATTATAGGACTCTGATGAAAATAAACAGAGGGCATACGCTTGCAGAATTCATTGATGCTGTAAACAGAATCAGAAAATATGATTTCGAGATAGTAGCTCATGTGATACTGGATCTGCCTTATGACGATATGGATGATGTGATAGAGACTGCCAAGATAATAAGTGCGCTTGGCATAAATTCAGTAAAGATACATTCTCTTTATATAGTTAAGGAAACAGAGATGGCCAGACAGTACACGGACGGAGAAATAAAAATCGGTACGGTAGACGACTATGTGAAGCGAACGGCGACTTTCCTTGCTTATCTGAGCAAAGACATAGTAATACAGAGGCTGGTAGGCAGAGCTCCGGAAGAAGACACTCTTTTCTGCAATTATGGAATGTCGTGGTGGAAGATAAAGGAAGAGATTGAGAAATATATGGAAGATAACGGACTCTATCAGGGAATACACTGTGATTACCTCAATGGAAAGGCCGT
Source organism: Clostridia bacterium (assembly GCA_009929415.1). Lineage (GTDB taxonomy): Bacteria > Bacillota > Clostridia > Peptostreptococcales > Filifactoraceae > Proteocatella. Next base: position 12,198 of record SAAM01000018.1, read on the forward strand.
AAGGAAATTTCTTTAGAAATCAAAAAAACATGAAATCCTGAATGGGTTTCATGTTTTTTTCAAATGCTTCAATAGTCATAATTACAGCAGAGTCACGAGTTTTTCGGCCAGATTGTTTATATTGCCGGCGCCCATGGTCAGGACGATATCATCAGATTTCAGATTCTCAAGCAGAAACTTTATTATATCGTCAAAATTGCCTATATAATGAACATTGTCCTTGTGCAGCTTTATTCTTTCGGCCAGGTCTCTTGAATGGATTAGTCCGGTATCATTCTCTCTTGAAGCATAAATATCCGCCAGAATTATGTGGTCGCAGTCTTCAAAGCTCGCCGCGAATTCATCAAGAAGCAGATGGGTCCTTGAAAATGTATGTGGCTGAAAAACTGCGAAGAGCCTTTTTTTGAAAAGGGGCTTTGCTGCAGAAAGCGTGGCTTTTATTTCAGACGGATGATGAGCATAGTCATCATACACCCTGATTCCGTTTTTTTCTCCCTTATATTCAAATCTGCGGCCGACACCTGTATATGAATATATTCCTTCTCTGATTATCTCTTTATCAATTCCATCCAGGTAAGAACACAGTATCGCCGCTGCCGAGTTGAGCACATTATGTCTTCCGTGAGTCTGTATGGTGAATTTTCCCAGATCATCTTTGTCGGATACCATGCAGAAAGAGCTGAAATCATTGTGAAGATCTATTTCGGTAATCACAAAGTCATTGTCTGAATTTACTCCAAAATAGACAGTATTGTCAAATCCTGCAAGAGCCTTTCTTACACATGGGTCATCTCCGTTTGCAATTATTTTTCCACCAGGCTTCGTATTTGATGCGAATCTTCCAAATGAATCGATTATATGGTCGATGTCCCTGAAATAGTCAAGGTGGTCGGCCTCGATATTAAGTATGATCTCATATTTCGGATAAAGAGAAAGAAAGCTGTCGACATACTCGCATGCTTCGGTTATGAAGTAGCTGCCGGATCCAATCCTTACATTTCCGCTTATGCCGGGGAGATTTCCACCCACAAGTATGGTTGGGTCTTTTTCAGCATAGTTGTATATGGTTGAAATCATAGATGTAGTTGATGTTTTACCATGAGTGCCAGATATGGCAATGGAGCTATCATATTTTCGCATAATGGAGCCAAGAAATTCAGCCCTGTCTATAGTAAGTATATTAAGGTTTTTTGATGCCACAAGCTCTTCATTTTCAGAGCTTATAGCTGCTGTGTACACTACAAGATCAAAGGAAGGATCTATGTTAGCCGCAGACTGTCCTATCGAGATTCTTGCACCCATTTTTTCAAGCTTTTCAGTCATTTGACTGGAAGCACTGTCTGAACCGCTGACTGAGTATCCCAGATTCAGACATATGACAGCGAGTCCGCTCATGCTTATTCCGCCAATACCAATAAAATGTACCTTCATTATAAACTCCTTGATTTAAATTATTTTACAAATTTCACTTGATAATTATATCATATGTATAAAAAAGAGTATAGTTTGTTTTAATAAAAGAGAAGATGGCATTGCGCCATCTTCCTGTTCAGATATATTGATATCCATTATTTTGATTTATACAACTTCCTTTGTTCCTATTTCAGGAATTGGAGTTGTGTCAACTGCATCAAGGTTATCATCCCATAGATATTTCTTGGTTTCAGAAACAAGTACTGGAGCAAGAAGTATCAGACAAACAAGGTTTGGTATAGCCATCAAAGCGTTGAATGTATCTGAAAGGTCCCATACGAATGCGTTTGCACTTACTGAACCAACCATTACTATTGCAACATATACAAATCTGTAGTATTTTGCAAGTTTCTTTCCAAACAGATATTCAAAAGCTTTCTCGCCGTAGTATGACCATCCGAGTATTGTAGAGAATGCGAATGTAACAAGACCGATTGCAAGGATGAATGGACCAACGCCTTTGATCTGTCCAAATGCAGCAGATGTAAGCGCTGCACCTGTAAGTCCGCCGAGTGCGTCAGGGAATTTAAGTATACTTGTAACAAGAACTAGACCTGTCATAAGACAAACAACTATTGTGTCCCAGAAAACGCCTGTCATAGAAACAAGAGCCTGTCTTACAGGATTTTTAGTCTGAGCAGCAGCAGCAGCTATAGGAGCAGATCCAAGACCAGCTTCGTTTGAGAAAAGTCCTCTTGCGATACCGTATCTCATAGCCAGCATTAATGTAGAACCGGCAAATCCTCCTGCAGCAGCCTGAGGCGTGAAAGCCGCAGCAAATATTGTTGCAAAAGCCTGAGGGATGAGTGCAGCATTTATTACCAGTATGATAGCACAACCTACTATGTAGAACAGCGCCATGAAAGGAACAAGTGCCTCACAAACCTTAGCTATAGCCTGTACTCCGCCGAGTATAACTACAGCAGAAGCAATAGTTAGTATAACTCCAGTTATAACAGGGGTGAATCCGAATGATGCCTCAAGCATTGAAGTAATTGAGTTTGCCTGGGTCATGTTTCCTATACCGAATGAAGCTACAACTGTGAATATTGCAAAAAGCACGCCCAGCCACTTCATGTTAAGTCCTCTTTCAAGGGCATACATCGGTCCACCAAGCATGGTTCCGTCTGAAGTCTTTACTCTGTATTTAACAGCAAGAAGTCCTTCTGAGTATTTTGTAGCTATACCGAAAAGACCAGTAAGCCATGTCCACAGTACCGCTCCAGGTCCACCTATTGAAACTGCAGTAGCAACTCCAACTATGTTACCTGTTCCGATTGTTGCAGCAAGAGCTGTTGCAAGAGCACCAAACTGGCTGATGTCTCCAGCGCCTGAGTCGTCCTTGGTTACAGACAGCTTTATTGCCTTAAAAACGTATTTCTGAATAAACTTGAGTCTGAATGTAAGGTATACGTGTGTTCCGAATAATAGAACGAGCATTGGGGGACCCCATACAATACCGTTCAGCCATAAAATAGCACCATGTAATGCTTCCATATAATAATTCCTCCTTTAAAAATATATTTATAAATTCGATAAGAATTTATTTAAATTGATTATATCATGACATAATTTGCTATGCAATCAAAAATGTTCATAATTCAGAAAATTCAATTTTGTGAAAAAATAAACGTCGAAAATTTCATAATGAGTAATTTTTTCATAAAAAGTTGGTTAATAAGAAATGAATTTTTAAGATATAAATAAATAAATATCGATTTTAAAGTAATCAAATCTGCAGCAGATAATTAGCCTGAAAGGAATAATATTTTTTTGATGAATGTACATTATATATGTTATAATAGAGGGTAGATTATTGTGCAGATTATTTAAAAATTAGATAAAGGAAGTGTATTAATGAATTTCAGAGATTTTAAGATTGACCACAGGTATGCGGAGGTATTGGATAAGAACTATATTCATACGCCTACAAAAATACAGGAAAAAGCCATACCGCTTATTCTTGCAAAAAGGGACCTGATAGGTAAGGCGCAGACGGGTACAGGCAAGACCCTTGCATTCCTTCTGCCGGTGTTCAACCTTATAGACAGCGGCAACAGGCACACACAGGCGCTTGTAATAGTACCGACAAGAGAGCTTGCAGATCAGATAACAGAAGTCTGCAGAATACTTTCTGAGCCGTTTGACATAGGTGTGGTTTCGGTTTTTGGGGGACATAATATAGAATCACAGATATCCAGGCTTAGAAACAAGGTTCAGATAGTGGTTGGAACTCCAGGCAGGATACTGGATCACCTAAGAAGAGGTACAATAAATTTCAAGTATCTTAAGCACATGGTAATAGACGAGGCAGATCAGATGCTTGCATATGGTTTCATGGAAGACCTTGAGCTCCTCAGCTCAAAGATTCCGGAAAACATCCAGATAATGATGTTTTCTGCAACTATGCCGGAGAACATCCAGCATCTTGCAAGAAGAATAATGAACAACCCTGTCACTATCGAGATAGACCCGGAAATAGTAGTGCTCGACCAGATAAAGCAGCTTGTTATAAAAACGACTGAGGAAAGAAGGCTGGACAGCCTTATAATGGCATTGGAGATATATAACCCTTTCATGGCAATGATATTCACAAGGTCAAAAGACCGTGCAAAAGAACTTTACAAGGCGATGATCGAAAAAGGCATAACCGATGTCGAGGTTCTTCATGGGGAGTTAAGTCAGAATAAGAGAGAGCAGATACTGAAGAAATTCAGGAGCCTCAAGCTTCCATATCTTATAGCTACTGACATAGCAGCGAGAGGAATGGACATAGAAGGGGTAACACATGTTTTCAACTATGATACGCCAAGAGATACTGAGTATTATATACACAGAGTTGGAAGAACCGGAAGACAGAAGGAAGAAGGCGTTGCAGTAACGCTTGTGGATGAGAATGATGAAAAATACCTTTCAAAGATAGAAAAAACAGTAAAGCTAAACATACCAAAGGTGTATGACAGAAGCGATTACGAGAGAGCAAAGCTGGATTTCGATGACATAAGAAACATGAGAGTTGAGATAGCAAAAGAAAGAAAGTTCAAGAAAACCAGGACTGCTCCAAAGCAGGATGCGGCAAAAAGGGCTAAGACAAGGAAGAAAAAAAAGTAAAATCATGAGAAGATTAGGATTTATTTCTAGTCTTTTTGCGTATCCCTTATTTTTAATCAGCATGGTGATTTAATTGCATAAAAATCAGAAAAGGACAAGTTATGAAGAAAATCTTTACTTTGCTTACGATTATGTTGATGATTACAACCGTGATTGGAGGATGTGGGGTGCTCAAGACTCCAGAAGAGCTGATACAACCCCCTGAACTCAATATTGAAAAGAAGAAGCTTAATGATGCTCTGCTCAATTATCTTCCTCAGAATGCTGACCTTATCGTGCTGCCCTATGTAAAAGGAATGAAGCAGGAAAGCTCCCTGATAAACAAGGATATAGACGGAGATGGAGAAAAAGAAGCTGTTGCGCTTTACAGAGATAAGAACACAAGGAAAATCGGACTCATAGTCATGGACAAGGAAAATGACACGTGGATGAGGAAAACCGACATAAAGCTGGATGTTTTTGAAGTGGCGGATTATAAGGTCATAGATACGAATAATGATGGACTTGATGAAATAATAATAGGTTACTATGGAATCACGAACCCTTATAAGGAAGTGAACATATATGTTCAGGAACAGAACAACCTCAGGTCGATATTCAAGGAAAGATATCTGGCGCTTGATGTTCTGGACGCGGACGAGGATGGGTTGCAGGATATAGTCATATCGGATTTTGCAGATACAAAGCATAACAACAGGGTTTCTATATTCAACGTATATGGAAACAATGCCGTAAAAATAAGTGAAATATCATATCCAAAGGAAAATGAGGTCTACAGCATTTCCTTTGGGAAAGTAAATGACAGGACAAAGGCGTTTTTTGTGGACATGTATGTAAATCAGACATACGGTCAGACAGACGTAGTAGTCTACGAAGACAGAAAGTTGTTCAGTATAATCAGAGACAGTGATATAAAGGAAATAATACAGACTTCTCCGATAAAGAGCGTTGACATAGACGATGATGGAATCACAGAGGTCGCAAAGATGCAGGTCATAGACAGATATGACAGGGAGAATTCCTCTGCAAACAACTTCGTGAAAAATTACTATAAGATAACGGAAAAGCTTGAGCTGGACCTGGTATCTCAGGTATATGAAGATATAGATATGAATATCAACATCACATTCCCTCTGAGCTTTAAGAATAACTATTTTATAGAAAAGACTTCAGGTGAGGATCAGATATCTGTATATTTCTCGCCTCAGCAGGCAAAAAAAGAGATACTGTTCATGGTGGTCAAAAAGGTAGAAAAAAGCCAGCTTGATTCGCTTCTTGGAGAATATCAGCTGATAACAGAGATGGGAAGCATGGCTGTGATTGCAAAAGTTATGGATGAACCTGAAAATATGGAATATCTTGAGAGAAATCTGTATGACAGGATGAAATATGACGCGAGAGATCTCACCACAGTGATCAAACCAGCAAATGTATAGTTAATGGATATTTA
>SAAM01000207.1 GCA_009929415.1 Clostridia bacterium
TTCTTTATGTGGCTTTCTACTATTTTTTCAGCGATGGCTTCATCTACCTTCACATATGTAGTTTTGTTGCCTTCATCATCAATAACGTCAACAATCGGCTCCAGATAGCATGTTCCTATGCATCCTGTTATCTCAACGCTTGCGTCAAGACCCTGAGCCTTTATCTGAGCTTCAAGATAATCAGATATCTTTCCTGCTCCTGCTGCAAGTCCGCAGCTTCCCTGTCCAACAAGAATTCTCATTATGCTTCCTCCTTGTCTCTTGCTCTCATATCAGCAATTATCTTCTTTGTAGATTGCGGCGTAAGTTTTCCGTAAGTCTCTCCATTTATCATCATGACCGGAGATAAGCTGCAGCATCCGAGGCAGGCAACGTTTATAAGCGTGAAAAGCCCGTCTTCGCTTGTCTCTCCATCATTTATTCCAAGCTCCTCATGGATTGCTTCTTCGATTCCCTCAGAACCGTTTACGTGACATGCAGTTCCCTGGCAAAGCATGATAAGGTTCTTTCCTACCGGGTTCATCCTGAACTGGGTATAGAATGTCAGTACCCCGTATATTTTCGCAGGCTTTATGCCAGTCTGCTCTGCAATATATTCTATGGCCTCCATCGGAACATAGTTGTATATCTCCTGAACGCCTTGCAGTATAGTGATAAGACTTCCCTTTGTATCCTTGTATTTCTCAACGATACCTGCAATAAGGCTAAGGTCTACACTGTCAGTTTTTTTGTTTTCTTCACAGCAGCATTGCACTAGATTCACTCTCCTTTTATTAGTTTTAAAATTAATTTTGACTGAAAATTTACAAATCTCTCTACAGTCTATATGTTAACATTTATATAAAAATAAGTAAATATTTTTTAATTTTAAATTTCGCTGAATCCATGTGATTTTATTTTGTAATCCATACTTAATTTAAAGGTGATTTGTTCCGTATTATAGTTTATAATTATAGTATTGAAGGTAAAAGGAGATAAATATGAAACCACTCAGCATTTATATACACATTCCGTTCTGCGTACGCAAGTGTTCGTACTGTGACTTCGTTTCTGTCGCAAAGCCAGATTCATATAAAGAAAGATACATCGATGCCCTGATAACCGAGATCAGGAGCAGCGCAGATCTTGCGGCTTCGCACAGTCTGAGCACTATATATATTGGAGGAGGAACTCCGAGCCTGCTTGGCGAGGATCTCCTCGAAAGGCTGCTTGCGGCAGTAAGCGAAAACTACAATACTGATTCTATAGAGGAATACACGTTTGAGTGCAATCCGGAGTCAATAACCCCTCAAAAGCTTGAGCTCCTGAAGAGATATGGAGTCAACAGGCTGAGCATAGGCCTTCAGAGCACTGACAGGGAGGAGCTGCTGCTCCTGAGGCGCTCTCATGACTATGATGCTTTTCTATCTGCCTACGCCCTTGCAAGAAAGCATGGATTTGAAAACATCAGCGTAGACCTCATGTTCGCAGTGCCCGGCCAGAGCATGGATACGCTCCAAAGGAGCCTCGAAAGCATAACGGCGCTTGGCCCTGAGCATATATCCTGCTACTCGCTCATAGTAGAAGAAAATACCCTTATGAACAGGTGGGTCAGCGAAGGAAAGATAGTGCTTCCGGGAGACGATGAATATGTCGATATGTACAGGTTCCTTACCGGCTTCCTCGAGCAGCGAGGTTACAGGCAGTATGAGATTTCAAATTTCTGCCGCGAGGGATTTGAGTCTGTTCACAACAAGGCCTACTGGCTGAGAGACAATTACCTGGGGCTGGGAGTAGCTGCTCATTCCATGATTGACAACCGCCGCTTTGCAAACATAGACAGCGTAGATGATTATATGGAAAAGATTTCAGACATGGAGTCTCCTGTGAATCTCGATTCGCTTGAGACGCTTTCGCACTCTGACGTCATAAATGAAATGATATTCCTGGGACTGAGGATGAATAAAGGCATAGCTCTGTCTGATATAAGGTCCGAGCTTATGCAGCTGGGCAGATGCAGCGATTCTTCATGTCCTCTGGTAAGGGATTTTGATAAAAAGACCGCTAAGCTCGAAAAAGATGGACTGGTTCAAGTAAGCAGTGGCAGCCTCGCGCTTACACAGAAGGGAAGAGAGCTGAGCAATTCAGTTTTTGCAGAGCTGATGGTGGACTGAATAAGAGAATAAGGAGAATGACATGAAAAAAAACAACTACAATGAAGCTGCTAGAGTATACTCTAGCAGGCTTTCCATACTTTACAAGAGCATGATAATAGGATTTGTATCAGGCGCAATCGTCATACTTTACCGGCTGATACTCGCTGAGGCGGAGCATCTTTCATTCCGTATGTACGAATACCTCAGATCAAGCCCAGTTTATCTTCCCGCAGCCCTTGCAGTCCTGGGACTTCTCGGATATATAACAGGCTCTCTCGTTTCCAGAAACAGGCTTATCAGCGGAAGCGGCATCCCCCAGGTGAAAGGTATAATCATGGGATACTTTGAAGGAAGCTGGATTTCAACGCTTCTCTTAAAATTTGCAGGCGGGGTAATGGCTATATTTTCAGGACTTTCCCTTGGAAGAGAGGGTCCTTCTATCCAGCTGGGTGCATGCGTAGCCCAGGGGATCGGAAACAGGCTGGCAAAATCACGTACGGAAAAAAAGATACTTATAGCCGGTGGCGCAAGCGCAGGCCTTTCTGCCGCATTTAACGCTCCACTTGCAGGGACCGTTTTTGCAATGGAAGAGATATTCAAGTATTTTTCACCGGTTGTGCTTCTCTCTGCTATGGCATCTGCAATGTCCGCAGACTTTCTGTCAAAGATGGTCTTTGGGCTTGAGCCTGTATTCAGCTTTAAGGTAACTTCTTCTATACCGCTTCATGGATACTGGGCTCTGATAATAATGGGTATAGTTCTGGGATTTCTGGGAGCTTTTTACAACAAAATGCTTCTGCTGTCTCAGGCCATCTACAGAAAAGCTTCATTCCTGACTCCAAAAACAAGAGTTATCGTTCCATTCGTGCTCGCCGGGATACTGGGAGTCAGCTTTCCTCTCGCGCTTGGCGGCGGCCACATCATTATCGAACAACTGAATCCTTCTACGGGTATCACCATGCTGATACTTATTTTATGCATAAAATTCTTATTTTCAATGATAAGCTTTGGCTCAGGAGCTCCGGGAGGGATATTCTTCCCACTTCTGATAATCGGAGCTCTGATCGGATGCATATTTGGAAATATCGCCATAACGCATGCCGGCTTCAGCCCCGAGCTTTTCTATAACTTCATAATACTGGCCATGGCTGGATATTTTACCGCTATAGTAAGAGCTCCCATTACAGGAATAGTGCTGCTCGTTGAAATGACAGGCTCATTTTCTCATATGCTTTCACTTTCAGTAGTCTGCATAGCTGCATATGTTACGGCAGACCTTCTCAGGAGTGCTCCCGTATATGAATCGCTGCTTGAAAATCAGATAGCTGCAATTCCATCGCATGAAGATAAGAAAGATGACGGAAAAAAGATAACAATAGAGACGGTGGTCCACTACGGCTCTGTTGCAGAGGGAAAGATGCTGAAGGATCTCGATTTTCCTTCCGGATGCCTTCTTATTGCAGTCAG
>SAAM01000208.1 GCA_009929415.1 Clostridia bacterium
GGCACAATTGCAAAATCTACCCCAGAACCATCTGGAGGATCTCGGCACCGCCAGGGCATTGGTGGGAAGCGGTGATTACGAGGCTGTGAAGATGCTCTACGGCGATGTTCCCGATACACTTTCCCAGCTCGTTCGCACCGCCTTCATACCCAGGAAAGGATATAGGTTCATTGTTTCGGACTTCTCTGCCATTGAGGCGAGGGTTCTCTCGCATCTTGCCGGGGAGACCTGGCGCATGGAGGTTTTTGCCGGCAATGGCGACATTTACTGTGCTACGGCATCCCGAATGTTCCACTGCACCGTTACCAAGCACGGGGAGAACGGACATCTCAGGCAGAAAGGCAAGCAAGCCGAGCTCGCCTGTATCGCAGAGGGCCAGTTGGTGCTCACTGATCAAGGTCTTGTTCCGATCGAGCGTGTGACGATTGACCATCGTGTATGGGATGGTGAGAGCTGGGTATCGCATGAGGGCAGCGTCTACAAAGGAAGGAGGGAGGTGATCACCTATGAGGGATTGTCAGCCACAGCAGATCATCTCGTCTGGGTCGTGGGGGAACCGGAGCCGATACAGCTTGGAGTCGCCGCCGCCAGCGGCGCACATCTCATACAAACCGGAGATGGTAGCAAGGCCATAAATATCCGCAAAGATGTGTGCTCGGCAGGTATAGCTGTTGGGTCGAAAGGCATGCTGCGGGATGTGTATGACATTCTCAATGCTGGAGCACATCATCGTTTCACCGTATCGGGGGTCCTTGTGCACAACTGCGGCTACGGTGGGTCGGTCGGGGCCCTGAAGGCCATGGGAGCGCTCGAATCCGGCATGACCGAAGATGAGCTCAAGCCCTTGGTGGATGCCTGGCGCCAATCCAATCCGAACATCGTCAAACTCTGGTGGGATGTGGACGAGGCGGTGAAGCAGGCGGTACGGAACAAGAGCGCAACAAATACGCATGGGATCCGGTTTTCCTACGAGAGCGGGTTCCTGTTCATCACCCTTCCTTCCGGCAGGAGGCTTGCATACGTGAAGCCCCGCATCGGTACGAATGCATTCGGTAGTGACTGCGTCACCTATGAGGGCGTGGGCGCTAAAAAGAAATGGGAGCGCATCGATACATTTTCTGGCAAATTGGTAGAGAATATTGTTCAAGCGATCAGCCGCGACCTGTTGTGCCATGCCATGCAGCAACTCGAGGCCGCCGGATGCCGCATCGTGATGCATATCCATGACGAGGTGGTCATTGAGGCACCGAAGGGAATGCAGGTAGACGAAGTCGGCAGGATCATGAGCATCGTGCCATCGTGGGCTGAAGGCTTGATCCTGGATGCTGCAGGATATGAGACGGAGTTTTACATGAAGGATTGAATATGAGCATACACAACAAGGAAGGCTATATAGGCAGTACGCCCTAAGAAGCTATGATGGCTTACTAGAAACAAGCAGGCTCAAATTTCGAAACCAGCTTATTGCGTATATCTGCTCTTCGTACGCTATTAATAGTGAATATTATGTGTACGATGACGGATGATACATACGCTTTGTTAAGGTGAAAGAATGTCTCTTTGGATTCTGTTTGTTTGATCAACAAGCATCAACCAAGATATTCAATGGGTTATGCATTGTGCGGGTCTTGCTATTCTACTCAAGCCGATTGGACTTGAAGTAATAGGATATTCTCATTTCCTCTGAAAATGAAATTCTTGGCTTAAATATTAATGCAGATATGGTATAATTGCATTTGTAATCAAATGTGTGTGCGTTTTTGCAGGTAATCCATATCAAGGAGATTGCATAGGTCTTGGCATAACACGCCTAATAAAAGTAAGGAGTCATCATTGTTGGGTCGTGCGAAAACCTCCTAATGGTTATTTCTGCCCGACCCTAACATCATGTGGTTTCTAATACTCTTCGCTGTCATTTTCGACTGGTATTAGCGTTCAAATCCAATAAGGAGGAAGAGACAATCACCAGGACCGATCAAGAAACCGGAAAGACAACTGTTGAGATAAGGGTGACAAATTCTCCCAGCACTGGGCAAACGGCAGCAAGAGCTGTGCTCTGGTTTATCGGCATTGCAACTGCTCTTGTGCTTCTATTAACGTTTTGTGCCGGTTTTATGTAATCACAATGCCATTATTATTTGGAAGGTTTTTCAATTGATGAGATACAGGTATTTAATGAGAAAGTCATTTGAAAAGGCCGGTAGTTTTCCTACTAGTACGCCTGAGATATTTCTCTTCAATCTCTTTTTCCAGTTCCTCATGAACAATAAAATCCATATCTTTCGAATCTGGTCCAAAAAAGTAGTTGAGATAAATGTTCTCGTAGATATCTCCATATATTTTCTGATTATTGGCTTTTTTGTTGAAGTGCACATACGCTTGAACCCTTGCAATCATCTTATAATGAAGTCGATCTATATCTGTCTCGATCAACCCCTTGAAGTCTGCTTCAACAAATATGTTAGCAAACTTGTCTGAATAATATTCAGAATATTCTTCCCCATTTCCCTCAAGAATTTGTTCTTCATAAGTCCTGGCTTTCACTTGCGCAAATTCCAGAGGGGCTCCACTGGAAAGACTATCAGCATAAATGCTCGAAAAAGTGGATGAATAACCGTTTTCGATGGCTGACTTGTAGTATTGGAAATATTGTTCCGCCTTTTCCGTGGCTCGAGAATCAAATTCTCCATGAGAAATTTCTTGGGCATACTTGTTGCATTCGATTGAATCTTTTCCTTGTTTTAGCCAATCGATGTAAGCCTCATCGAATATTAGCTTCCTTTTTTCCTCATACGATATATTTTTAACAAGTGAATTTAAATGTCTATAGGCAGCATCTTTAGCTCTTGAGTCATTCTCTTCTATAAAAAATTCTTCAGCATAGGCTTGCGAAAAAGCATCACTATGTCCGAGTTGTTTTGCTTTCTCGTATGAAACTAATATTTCGAGAAGATATGTCTCAGTTTCCTTGTAGATTTGACTCTCATTTACATCTCTTTTATCAGGGTCTGTGCTGATTTCACTGTAAAGGATCAAGTAATGATGCTCAATCCACTCCCTGCTCATACCTTCAATTAGGTGGTTATTAAGAAAGCATTCCATTCTTGATTGGAGATCATTATTCTCAGGCATCGCAAGCTCCTTGTCTCGTTTTTTTAACTCATGGTCTTGAAATTACTCATATAATTTTCTGTAAGTATTTTGATAAATGACTGTTTGCCTAACTAACCAGATACCTGTTTTACTAGGCAGTTGAATTTACATAATCACATTGAAACATAAATTACTTGAAGGTATCCAATAAAGCTAAACGATTCAATGATATATTGCCTCAAAATCAAACATAGTATGCTATAACCAAAATCCCATCAATAATAGAAAAATGACCAATACTAACCATCTACAAACCAAATTCTAGTATTATCCCCTCTAAAAGAAAGTCCAGCTACCCTATACAAGTCTGCACTGACCTCGGAGTCGGGATCGTAAATATAACCTCTATCAAGATGTTCCCCACAATAATTCCATTGGACCCACAATGTTGCATCTCCCTTAGTAAAACACATATCTCCTTCATCATCTTCTTCACTAT
>SAAM01000209.1 GCA_009929415.1 Clostridia bacterium
TTGCCAATGGTGTCGATATGGAAGTATACCTTGATGCCGATCCAACCAACCAGAGTTTTGAGGTTTGGATGCCGATCAAAAAGAGCAAGGAATAGCAGAAAAGACTTTTCTAACTACGAGAGTCCCTGCTGTCCGGGACTCTCACACTTTTAACAATCACCGAGAAAGACGCGATTGTCTTAAATCGACTCTCGCCAAATGATTTTCGCATCAAGTATTTTCTCGGTACGCGAAGGCTTCCCGCCCATGATGTCAATAAGCAACTTGAATGCAGTTTTTCCCAACTCATCTACTGGGTAGTTAATTGTTGAAAGACCCGGTCGGACATATTTCAACACATCAATATTATCGAAGCCCATTATACCGACATCTTGAGGAACCGATTTCCCTAAATCATGAAACAGGTTGAGGACTTCCAAGGCAAATATATCGCTGGCACAAAAGAAGGCGGTTTTCCCATGCAACTCCATGGCAGATATCTCTTCACAGTACTTTTCTGTGTTGAATACCCTATGCTCTATTGAGTGTTCTTGCATAAACCGTATAAAGGTCCTATACCGCTGATCAATCTCATAGAAATTGTGCTTGTAGCTGTAATCAAAATAGGGAGAGACAAAACATATTGATTCGTAGCCCCTCCGAACTATCTCTTCCAACGCATCATTTACAACTTCGCAGTTGTTCAGACCAACAAAAGGAATCTCCTCAGCCCCCTTCGGTCCCTGCACCCTGTTGGAGAGCAGGACAATCGGTTTATCGATGGAACGAAGATAGGAATAGAAATCAGCTCCTGTGTTTGTAGCAAAAAGCAGGATTCCGTCAACGTTGCGTTGCAGCATATGTTCAATGATTTCTTTCTCTCGCTTTGTATCTCTCAGTGATATTGCTAACTGAATATAGTAATCATGCTCCCAAGCTATTTGCTGAATGGTATCAACTAAAAGAGAGAAAAATCGGTTATTCAAATCATGTACAATCACACCAATTTCATATGTCTTTCCACTCTGCAGGCTCTGCGCAACCCGATCTGGTTTATAGCCGTTCTGCTTAGCTACCTCTAAAACACGCTCACGTGTATTCTTGCTGATACCTGGTTTGTTGTTGATGGCACGATCAATGGTTCCTATCGAAACTTCACAGAGTCTCGCCAAATCTTTGATAGTAACCTTCGAGCGCCTCAAATCACTCATATGACACCTCAATTATGTCCCAGAGAGAAACTCCGTCCAAATCGATTGAAACAAGAGAGCCTTTCTGATCCCACAATAAATGATTCTTCTCATAAATTGAAGTAACAGCTCTCACTTTTCTTTCTAAGTGGAGTTCAATACGAATGTTTCCAACTCTCTCCTTCTCTTCCATGTAGACATAAGGGCGTTCGAAGTTTCCTTGCATGGTATCTAAAAGCCCACAACTCAGGCTGGCATCACATCCAGGTACCATGAGGTGGATGTACACTCGCCTGTTATCAGTATGCAGATACACTTCTGAAGCAACTCGTTTTGGAGCAATCAGATTGAACTGAGGATTGGGTTTGTGGTTAAAAATCTCTTGCAGAACCAGCCGCCTTATTCCGATACTCGGTTGCTTGGCATAACTGCGGGCGAGCATCTGATTGAAAAGGATGATGTTTCCTGAACCGATAGGAAGTGTTATGAATACAGGAAATTCTGACTCTTCATAGGGAGAAGGAAGGTTGTTGTGATAGAACTCATTTGAGCTGGTTTCGACTATCGGATTGACAACCCTCATACTGGAGTTGCAGGGTTGCATCACAGCAGCATAGTGCTCAAATCGACCCCTCACCAACAGATATTCATGGTTTTTCTGAATGTATGAAACCGAGTAATCACTACAGCCATAATGCTGCAAACCAAAATCCTGCAACCTTGGTGAAAGAGCTGTCAGACCGCAAGATACAAGGAGGCCACCTTGCTCGGCATACTCGAGCAGTGTCTCGATGGCTGTCTGACCCAGATGTGATACACAAGGCAGGAAAATTACTTTGTAGTTATTAAGCTGCTCTACTGATGTGTCCTCATCGAAGACAAAATCAACAGGAATATGAGCATCACGGAAGAGTTTATACGAACCAACAATATCCTTGATGAAAGCTGCTTGATCCTCGTGTATCTTGGTCTCCTGACTATGGTAGACAGCAGCATAGCACAGCCGCTCTCCTTCCCGTGCATGGCCGTACTGTTGCACCGTCTGAAAAATCATTCTCAAGTCGTATTCATAGAGAACAGTGTCAAATGTTCCATTAAAATAGGGTTCATCATCGAGGGTGATGGTGCCCCCATGAGAGAAGACCGTCATGCATTCAAAAAACAATTGATCAAACGGCTTTCTCGTAAAATCCCACGTATTCACAAATCTCCCGATGAGAGCCTCGAAGGGTCTTTGACGGGCAACTCCTCGGAGAAATCTGGAAAAGAATTCCGGAGACTCCAATCCTGTCCAATCGGTATAGGCCTCTCCGGTAACCACATCCGCTTCTCTTTGTGCCCCGATAGCCCTGCTTCCCATGGTAAGTGGAGAATACGGATATCCCCAATAGTTATTCAGAATCTTCAAATTGCTTCTCGTCCTATGGAGGAGCTGGTATACCTCTCGGTAAAACTCTTCTACATAGTCGAATCTGAAATTTAAAAAATCACTATCCTTCCGTTCCATGCCTTGCGGCAACAACTCCTTGATAGTGTTAGAAAATGGGGAATCTGCATACTTCTTTTGACAGTGCTCACAATAACACCTGCCCGAGCCAATGATAGTCATATCAATCCAGAAACCGTCCACTTCAGTCTCACGTGCAATCTCCTGTAGCTGGGCCAGTACATAGGTACGAAAGGGGCTGTTAATGCATAAGGTCTTCCATCGGAATTCTTCAGAGTCATGATTTCCCGCATAATCCACCGTAAGCCATTCAGGATGCAATTTAGCCTGCAGCTCGTCCCATGCAACCGAGTAGTATGCGAGCACCTCTTTACCTGCAGCATGCAACCTCGTCGTCATTTCCCGAAGAAAATCCAAGGAACCGAGACCTGTATGCTTATGCCCTATATGGGTGTCATAATATGCGTTGCCATATTGACACTTAGCATACAGAATTACCGATTCAGCAGCACAATCAATCAGTGTCTTGGCAAGAAGATCAACATCAAAACAAGTTGCAACTTGCTTGTCATCCCACTGTGGAAGATGCATATCAAAAAAAATCCTGGTTTTCAGCTCAGCTTGAGAGGTACGTTTGGTGTTCATGCACTATCCTTTGATTCCTGTCGATGTGATGCCTGCGACATAGTATTTTTGGAGAAAGAGGAAAACGAAAATAATCGGGACTGTGGCTATGAGCATTCCGGCATAAAGAACCCCAAAGTCATTGAAGTACAAACCTGAATAGATATAGTTCACTGCAACCTGTAAAAGCATCTTTGACTCAGATGAGATGAAAGTGACAGGTACAAGAAAACTATCCCATTGTTGCAGGAATATCTGCAGACCGAGTGTTGTCAGTGCAGCCTTGGAAAGTGGCAACATGATTTTTGAAAAAATGGTAAGCCGGGAGCACCCGTCCAAATAGGCTGCCTC
>SAAM01000210.1 GCA_009929415.1 Clostridia bacterium
AAAGCCGATATGTCTTCTTTCTCTTTTTCAGTCCTTCTCTTGAAGTTCATGAAATCCGCCTGAGTCCTTTGGACCGTAGCCTTGAGCTCCTCAATCTGCTTTTTCGCCTCTTCAAGCTCAGCCGATGATTTATCCTTCTTTGCTTTTGACTTTGCAAAATTCAGTATTTTTTCACCCATGTCTGATTCTTTTCCTGAAGGTGCCGAAGTTTCTTCAGCAACATTTTCAGCATTTTCTTCCTGAGCGGCAGACTTTGCTTCCTGTCTCAGATCCTCTTCAACCGTGTTTTTGTCCTTCTTGTCCATTTCCCTTCCCTTTCTACGAGTCATTTATTATCGAATTTATCTTTGACTGAATATAGCTTATGACCGAGTAAGCCTTGTCATAGTCCATCCTTTTTGGAGCTATCAGTCCTATCTTTCCTATCACAGATCCTTTGTAGTGGAAATTCGCAGTAATAATTGCACAGTCCTTGACTACAGATCCCATGTCTTCGTTTCCTAAAATTATATTTATGTCATCTTTCTTTATGCCCTCATTATCCAGTATTCGCTTTACCTCATCCTTACTGCTGAGAAAATCCATGAACGACTTGGCTCTTTCAATGTCATGAAACTCAGGATAGTCGAGCATGTTTGTAGCTCCGTCAAGCGCCAGCTCGACATTATTCTCAGTTATGAAGGCGCTGCTGAGGTTCATAGCGATATCATCAAATACCGCCGAATATACATCCAGCTTCCTTCTTATGAACTCAAGAAGATCAATGTCAACTCCGGCAACATTCTTTCCTACAAGGTTGTCGTTTATCATCGAGCCTATAAGCTTTACCGTGTCGTCCCCAACCTCTGTGCTGAGATTTGCCGTACAGCTCTTTACCTCTCCATTGTCAAGAACCGTAACTATGACTACCTGTCTTTCATTTATCTTCACAAGCGAGACATGCTTTATATATATCGCCTCAGTATTTCTTTTTGAGACTGCAAATGCAGTGTAATTAGTTACCTTGGTAAGCATGTTCAGCGACTGCTCTATCAGCGAATTTATCTGAGTTATATTGTCAAAGAAATTCATGTCCTCAAGAATCTTCATGTTGCTTTCTGTCTTCTCAAAGGACTGATCCTCAAACAGGAGGTTCTGTACATAAAGTTCATACGCCTCAGCCGAGGGAATCCTCCCCGCAGAAGTATGCGGCTGCAGAAGCAGGCCCAGCTCTTCGAGGTCAGACATCTCGTTTCTTATGGTTGCGGCGCTGACTCCAAGGTCCTTGTTCTTTGATATGGTTCTTGAACCAACTGGCTCAGCTGTGTCTATATATTCCTTTATTATGAATTTCAGTATTCTTTTTTTTCTATCACTGAGATTGATCAATGAAGCCATTTTGTCACCTCACTCTATCTTTGTTAGCACTCTATCACCATGAGTGCTAACTCTATACATATAATATAACTTTTTGTCTGCTGTGTCAATAATATTTTAAATTTTTGCAACAAAAAAACTTCTTAACATATCTTGATATGTAAGAAGCCTGATATTGATCAACTGGAGCGGGTGAAGGGGATCGAACCCTCGCAACCGGCTTGGAAGGCCGGGGCTCTACCACTGAGCTACACCCGCAGGTTAGTTAGATTATGTACTGGAGCGGGTGAAGGGGATCGAACCCTCGCAACCGGCTTGGAAGGCCGGGGCTCTACCACTGAGCTACACCCGCAGGTTGATTATTTTTTCATGCCAGTAATTTTATGGTGGTGGAGAGTGGATTCGAACCACTGAAAGCGTTGCTAACAGATTTACAGTCTGCCCCCTTTGGCCACTCGGGAACTCCACCATGCATGATTGTAATTTGGTGGGACCAACAGGGCTCGAACCTGTGACCCCCTGCTTGTAAGGCAGGTGCTCTCCCAGCTGAGCTATGATCCCGTACAAACAATCAAGTAATTATTAAAGTAAGGTATGTCCTTACCACGTTTATTATAATACCAAACTAACCGTCAGTTGTCAACAAAAAATTTCATATTTCTATTTTTAAAATATAGCGACTGAGTTTTTCGGGTCAAAAGGCTTGAGGCTTACCTTGACGCTTTCTTCTCTCGAGGTAGGTACGTTCTTGCCTACAAAATCAGCTCTTACTGGAAGCTCCCTGTGCCCTCTGTCTATAAGAACTGCAAGCTGTATGGATTTTGGCCTTCCTATCTCCATTAGAGCATTCAGTGCAGATCTCACAGTTCTGCCTGTATAGAGCACATCGTCTACGAGTATTACCACCTTGTCGTCAATTCCGAAAGAAAGATTGTTTCCTTCGCTTACTGTGTTTATCTTCTTCTGTTCAAGGTCATCCCTGTAGTTTGTGACGTCAAGCTCACCTGTGCTGAGCTGTGTGCCTTCAATCTCGTTTATCTTTCCTGATATCATCTGAGCGAGCGCTATCCCTCTTGTCTTTACGCCTACGACAACAATATTCTCTGTTCCCTTGTTCTTTTCGATAATCTCATGGCTGATTCTGGTAACTGCCCTGAATATATCTTTTTCGTCCATTATTAATGCCTTCATGATTAATCTCCTTTACCAGCTATGTTTCTGTCAGTTTTGACAGTATATCAGAAAAATACTGCGGAAGCTCTGAGTTGAATTCTACATATTCACCGCTTGAAGGATGAATGAATCCGAGCCTTCCTGCATGAAGCACCGGCCCCTGAGTCTTAAACCGGAAGCTTCCTCCATAATAGAGATCATCTCCAAGAAGAGGGTGACCCTTGTAAAGCGAATGTACTCTTATCTGATGAGTTCTTCCCGTTTCAAGTGTAGCCTTTAGAAGGCTGTGCCCGTTATATCTCTTTTCGACCTTAAAATGAGTTACTGCGCGCCTTCCACCCTCGACAACCGCCATCTTAAGCCTGTCCTTAGGATTTCTTCCTATAGGCGCATCCACCGTATAAGAGTCCTCCTTTGGGTTTCCAAGCACTATCATGCTGTACTCCCTTGTTATGCTATGATCCTTGAACTGAGCTGAAAGCGAATTGTGCGCTCTGTCATTTTTTGCTACTACAAGTATCCCCGTAGTGTTCTTGTCAATTCGATGTACTATTCCCGGCCTTCTGATTCCGTTTATGGTAGACAGATTATCCCGGCAGTGAAAAAGGAGCGCATTCACAAGAGTCCCAGTATAGTTTCCAGGAGCCGGATGCACTACCATATCCTTCCCCTTGTTTATGACTATGACATCCTCGTCCTCATAAATTATATCAAGGGGTATATCCTCAGCTATAATGTCAAGCTCAACAGGCTCCGAAAGCTCCATGACCACAACATCATCCTCCTGAACCAGATAGCTCGGCTTTCTGACTTTGTCATTTACCTTTACATTTCTGTCCTTTATGTTCTTCTGGATAAAAGACCTGCTGCTCGTGCTGACTTCGGATGCAAGATACTGATCCAGCCTCGCGCCGGAGTCTTCTTCATTTACATAAAATATGCTTTTTTCCACAGATTCTCCTTAATCGTTCTTAGTTTCAGATGAGTTCATCTTCTGCATCTCAATATGCTCCTGATTTACATCAACGAGAACTTTTTCAAAATTCCATTCAAGATTGTT
>SAAM01000211.1 GCA_009929415.1 Clostridia bacterium
TGAGAAAACAGCCTACTATAATCGTTAAGGCAGGCATACCTGTTCAGATACAGATATCAGAAAAGCTTGTCCTGGACAGCCTTGTAGATACAGGCATTGTAAAGCCGACACGATAGGAGGAAGACAAATGAAGAAGATTACAGCTATTGCTGCAATGATCCTTGTTATATTCTGCGGGACGTCCGCGTTTGCGGAAACTCCCCCCGTATCAACGATGACTGTAGCGGTATCCGAACTGGTGCCGTTCCGTGTCTGGATCTTTCCGGGAGTAGTCGACGGAGTACAGGTATCGGGACATTATGAATACTTCGATATGTATATGGATACGGGCAAGACCCAAGAGGTGCTTGAAGCTCCAACGGTCGAACCCGTTCTGAAAGCACTCCCTGTCACAATGGGAACCGCTCCCGCAGTACAGTGAAAAGAATAAAAACAATATATATTTTTAATAACGGGGCGGTCTTGTACCGCCTCTTTTTTTATTTTACTGAAAAACACCGCAATTTCCTGATTTATCTGTGGGGAGGTATATGAACTTGTTTAAAGCATATAATTTGCGGTATAATATTAATGTCGATGATAAAACATAAAACGCCGATAATAATGATATATAAAAAAATTAAATATATAGCCGGAGGCACATACATATGATAACTCTTCCAACAGTTCCTGTGACAAAAAGAAAAGGCTTTACCCTTATTGAAATCATGGTAGTCGTAGTTATTATAGGCCTGCTTTCAGCTCTTGTGGGTCCGAGGCTTATAGGCCAGAGCGAAGATGCAAAGGTAAAAACGACTGTTACGCAGATAGCGCAGCTTGAACAGACTCTGGGGCTCTTTCACCTTGACAACGGATTCTATCCGACTACGGCACAGGGACTGGATGCTCTTGTGAATATGCCTTCGATCCCGCCTGAACCGAT
Organism: Clostridia bacterium; assembly: GCA_009929415.1. Classification (GTDB taxonomy): domain Bacteria; phylum Bacillota; class Clostridia; order Peptostreptococcales; family Filifactoraceae; genus Proteocatella. The sequence continues at coordinate 923 of SAAM01000211.1, forward strand.
CAATTACAAAAGAAACGGCTATATGAAAAAGGTTCCCAAGGATGCGTGGGGCAGGGAATTTATATATGAATGCCCCGGAGAACACGGGGACTTTGATATTATTTCCTTCGGAGCCGATGGTACAGAAGGCGGAGAGGACGGAAACAGGGATCTGGGCAACTGGGAATAGACAGAGAAGGGCAGCGGATACAGACTGATGACTGAGATAATTATGGAAAAAAAGAAGAAACTGTGGGTCCCTCTGCATGTGCATTCGGAGTATTCCGCGCTTGACGGCGCAATAAGGATCCCGAACTACTATGAATTTGCCCTTGAACAGGGCCTGCCGGCTGCTGCCGTGACTGATCACTTTAATATGAGCGCATGGGCTGAGTTTGACCGTACTTTTAAAGAGGTCAAACCTATATTTGGATGTGAGCTTTATGCCAATTCAATGTTAAGGGGAGGCCCCGCAGTTCCATTTAGTGGACGTAAGAGATACCATCTTAATTCATTTGCCCTTTCAAAGAAGGGACTGGTAAATCTCCAGAAGCTTGCGGCAAGGGGATACTGTGCCGACAATGAAGCTGCAGCTGGGCCTTATGCTGTTTCTCTACCGGCAATAGAGGAGTTCCATGAGGACATTGTATTTTCAAGCGCATGTCTTTCAGGGGAGCTCTCTGTGCTTCTTATGAACGGTCTTGAAGACAAGGCGCGCGAGTTTATAGATACTATGCACGGCGTACTGGGAAAAGAGAATTTTTATATAGAAATACTTGGTATAGATTACACTGATCAGGATATTGCTAACCGGATACTTATTGATTTTGCCCGAAAACACGATATTCCGACGCTCCTTACCACGGACTCGCATTACATGCCTGAGGATGTTTCCTGGTACAATGCGCTGTTGGCAGGGCAAAAAAGACAGACTCTTACGGATCAGGAAACAGTTTCCGCCGATGGAGATATTGCGGAGCGTTTCAGCAAGTGGGATATTACCGGCCAGATGGATCTTTCCATGAGGACGCCCGAATCAATTTGGGAAAAGTACGGACAGCTCTGCCCTGAAGGGATAGAGGAGACTGTTAGGTTTGCCGAGAGGGTGGAACGTTTTACGCTGAGAGGCGAAAAATACATGCTGCCTCATATGGGGTCCACTGCCGTTGGTTTTAGAGACAAGGCCGTAGCGGGACTTGAAAGACGCCTTGAATATATAGGCATACCCGGCAGAGAACGCATTGAATATCATGACCGGCTCAACATGGAAATGAACGTAGTTGAATCAATGGGTTTTATCGAATATTTCTGTCTTGTCGAGGATCTTGTGAGTTCTTGCCGCAGCAGAGGCATAAAGGTGGGGCCGGGACGTGGTTCCGCAGCTGGTTCAATGCTTGCATGGTCTCTCGGTATTACTGAACTTGATCCCTTGAAATTTGGTCTTCTTTTTGAACGCTTTTTGAATCCGGAGCGTATATCTATGCCTGATATAGATATCGATTTTGAGGACGACAGGCGACAGGAAGCCATAGATTATCTTAAGTCAAAATACGGTGATTCGGCTGTAGTCGCTATATCCAACTATTCAAGGTGCAAATGGAAAAACGGCATCAGGGACGCCGCACGCGTGCTAGGCGCCCAGCCGTGGCAGGGAGACAGCCTTGTCAAGGCCCTTGAAGGGCTGATAGACACTTCCTTTACGGCGGACGAAAACGAGGATTTCGAAGTCGAGGAAGAGGTTACCTCCGACTATCTTATAAGGTATATAACAGGCGGCAAAAATAAAAACGTCGCTGAGCTTGGCGAAGAAAGGATCCGCAGCATACTGGAGCTTGCGGGCCATTTCAACGGGATACTGAGAAACTACGGCAAGCACGCATCCGGAATTGTGATAAGTCCAGGGCGCGCCGATGATTTTGTTCCGCTGGGGCGTGTAAAAGGATCCATCGCTACACAGTTCAATATGGACGACGTGGACTACTGCAAGCTTGTCAAGGTCGACATATTGGGTCTTTCGACCCTATCTATGATAAAGGAGATAGAGGAGGAGGCGAAAAAGTTTTCGTCTTCCTCGCTTCCGACCCCGGTGATGTCCGACTTCGTGACGTTCATCAACAAATGCGGCGCCCTCAAGCCCGAGGACTGCGCAGACATTAAGTCGGAAGAAGCGGGTATAACCCAGGAATCAGTTAAAAGGACCTTTGATCTGTTCGGGCACGGGAATACCACCGGGGTTTTCCAGTTCGCAGGCAGCGGTATGAGAAACCTTCTCAGAAAGATAAGGCCATCTTCCCTTGAAGACCTTTCGGCGGCTGTCGCGCTTTACAGGCCCGGTCCGCTAAACAGCGGAATAACAAATGACTATATAAGGGCAAAGAACAGGAAGGCTGTAGGCGAAGAAAATCCCGGAAAGTCATTTCCACAGTCAATGAGGGAGAAAATAGACCGCATAGCTTCTGATACCTGCGGGATGATAATATATCAGGAACATATTATGAAGGTCGCAAGAGAGATCGCAGGATATACACTGGGCGAAGCCGATATGCTCAGAAAAGCGATAGGCAAGAAGAAAAAAGAACTTATGGAGACAGAGAGGGTTAAGTTTATAGACAAATGTCTGTCTGCCGGATATAAGAGTTCTGATGCTTCGCAGGCTTTTGATACAATAGAGTTTTTT
>SAAM01000212.1 GCA_009929415.1 Clostridia bacterium
CAGCCGAGGGTACTTGACTACATAGAGATGGATTACAAGATAACGACAATAAAGGACATAAGGCTGTATAATTCGCTTAAGAACATTCTTTCATACCTTTCAGATGAAAAGAACATACAGATACTTGTAGCAAATCATGAAAAGATAGATTACAAATCAAGGCAGTTCCTCGGAATACTCGAGAGCAGCAGCGCTGCTGCAGTAAAATATATATAGAGATAAACACAGAAGGTTTAAAATTCGTTTAAATAAAAAAAAAGCAAATGCATTAAATTCAGAAAATTGTTTTTATTCTGCCTCATTCAAACATTACAAAAACCGGAAAACAGTATAATGTAATCAGATATCATTTATCTTATATTAAAACAGGAGGTAATTTTATGAGCGCAATATCAAATGTACTTATCAGTTTTTCGAACTGGCTCTGGGGAACCCCGATGCTGCTACTGCTCGCAGGTGGAGGTATTTTCCTTACTGTAAGGCTGGGATTTTTTCAGTTTATACACCTTGGTTACATATGGAAACAGACATTCGGGAAGATGTTCCAGAAGCCTGAAAACAAAGATGCCATAACGCCTTTCCAGGCAGCAACGGCAGCACTTGCATCCACAATAGGAGCATCCAATATAGTTGGGGTTCCGGTTGCGATTGCTTTTGGAGGACCGGGAGCAGTATTCTGGATGTGGGTAATAGCACTTATAGGTTCAGCATCAAAATTCTCTGAAATCGTACTTGGTATAAAATACAGAGAGAAGAATGAGGCTGGAGAGTTTGCAGGAGGACCTACGTACTATCTTGCAAAGGGCTTTAAGAACAAGAAACTTGGTAAATTCCTTGGAATGTGGTTTGCATTCTTCCTTATGATAGAGCTTATACCTTCTATAGCTACTCAGGCGGTTTCAGCTGTACAGACAGCAGGAACTATAGGTATTCCTCCTATGGTTACCGGAGTAGGAATGGCTCTGATAGTATTCATAGTAGTATTTGGTGGTATAAAGAGAATAACTCAGGTAACTGAGAAGCTGGTTCCTGTTATGGCGCTTCTTTATATTGTTGGAGCACTTGTTATAATATTTGCAAACATAACCCACCTTCCAGGAGTAATTGCTCTCATAGTAAAGAGCGCATTCAGTCCGGTTGCTGCAACTGGAGGTTTCGCGGGATCCACAGTGGCACTTGCACTAAGATGGGGAGCTGCGAGAGGAACATATTCAAACGAGGCTGGAATGGGTACAGCACCTATAGCCCACGCAACGGCAGAGACAGACCACCCTGTTCGTCAGGCTTTCTGGGGAATATTTGAGATAACTGTAGATACGCTTATGGTATGTTCAGTAACAGCGTTCGTAGTTCTGATAACTGGAATGTGGGAGACAGTACCTGCAGCTGAGGCGGCTTCTATACCGGCACTTGCCTTTGGAAAGATGTTTGGACCTGCAGGAGGAATAATTGTAACAGTTTCAATACTGCTGTTCGTACTTTCAACAGTAATAGTTCTCGTGTTCTACGGAGAAAAACAGGCAGAGTTTCTTTTTGGATATAAATTTGCAAAAGCATGGAAATATGTATATGTAGTATCTATACTTCTTGGAGTATTCGGAGGAATAGAGTTCCTTTATCAGTTCCTGGATTTCTTCCTTGCAATGATAATACTTCCGAACATGCTGGCGCTTATAGTTATGAGCAAGGAAGTAGTAGAACTTAAGAATGAATTCTTTACAAGCGAGAAATACTATCTCAAGGATATTAAGAAGAATGTAAAAAAAGCTGAATAAGTTAAACCGTAAACCTCAAATATGAAAACAGGTCACTGGCATCAAAAGCCAGGGCCTGTTTTTATCTTGTTAGAATAAAATTGAAAAAAGAGATATATGCTGTGAAATATGGATATATATACTGTAATAAGATTAACGATAAAATAAGTATTTTCAGGGGGGATGCAAGTGGAAAAAAGAGATATTCTTGCAGAAATGGAAAATTTAAGGGGAAATCAGGATTACTGCATAGAGCTGTGTGATTCTATATACAACATGCCGCAGGCGGAATGCATAAAAATACTGGGAGAACTGGTCGACTTTGCAAAAAAAAACAGGCTCGACTTTGCATATCCATGGTTTCTGTATAAGATGGGGTGTTCATTTTACAGCTGCTCAGAAATCGAGAGGGCAATAGACCTGCTTGAGGAGGCATGCAGGATATTTGAAGCAGAAAATGATTCAAGAGGGATGCTGAATGCATCTGTTGCACTCATTTCTGTATATTCGTGCTGTTTTAATTTTGAAAAGGCGGTTGAGATAAGCATAAGCGCCATAGAGCTGGCTACGGATAAAAATGACTATGAAGCCCTCAGCGTGCTCAAGGCGGATATAGTAGCCATGTATATAGACATGGAAGATTATGAGCAGGCACGGTATCTCTCCCAGGAAATAGAGCGTATGTCATATATAGGCAGCATCAGTAATGATTTCATAATAAACCTCAACCGGGCAATATGCGAGATGAAGCTCGGGGACATGGGCGAAGCCCAGAAGTATCTTGAAAGGGCGGAGGTACTGCTCAATGACAGAAATATATCGCTCAGGTATATGCTTCTTCAGGAAAAGGCAAATCTCATGAAGTTAAGAGGACTTTATCAGGAGGCGGGCTTCACATATGAAGAGTCAGCATACCTTGCTGAAAAATATGGATTCACCTCAGGTCTTGCAGAGGTGCTTCTTGACTGGATGGATATGGACATGATAAGAGGACGTCATGAATCAGCTGTGAAAAAGGCGGATCAGGTTATGTCACTCATTGAAGATGACTGCAACTGCAGGCTTGAGAGAAAGCTATACAGCCAGATGAGCGCTCTGTTCAAGGCAAGGGGAGATTCTGAGATGGCGCTTTTCTATCTTGAGAAATATATGGAAACTGAGAAGATGATATCAGAGGCGCTCAAGTCTCCAAGCATGAAGGAGCTTGAAATAAAGAGGGCATCGGACAGGGCCAGCACATATATGGCTCTTTCGAGACAGAAGGACAGGATTTACGAGTCGCTCGGAAGAATAATGTCAAACCTGAATGAGGACGGAATATTTGCGGTGATTGCAGAAGAGATACAGGATATATGCAGCCCGGATATAATCCAGATAGTCAGCTATGACGAATCTGTCGCGGGCTATGAATACAAGATCTCTGTCGAAAAGGGAAGAAGGCTCAAGGTAGACAATCTTCCTGTGGAAAGCAACACTTTTTCAGGCTACTGCATACGAAACGGCAGGGAAATATTCATACGTGATATGGAAAATGAGCACAGCAGATATATAAAGGACTTCGGAGAATATATAGAAGATGTGAGAAAGCTCCAGACGGGCATTGAAAGTGAGGTATCCGTTGACATTCCCAAGTCGGCCATATTCGTTCCCGTCAGATTTCATGGGAAGGTAACAGGCGTAATAAGCATACAGTCATTCTCAAAGGACGCATTCTCGCTTGAGGACCTGAGCACTCTCAAAGTACTTGCTGAGTACTCAGGAATAGCGCTCAACAATGCGCTGAGCTACAAAAAGCTCGAGCA
>SAAM01000213.1 GCA_009929415.1 Clostridia bacterium
CCGACCCCGCCGATTATTCCATCAAGTATCAGAGATGACAGCCACGGAGCGCTGTTTACAGATTCAAGAAAACCTTCTGTCGCAGGCGGGATGATTTCTCCAAACAGCACATCGTTGACCCAGTCAGTGGCCCATCCGCCAACCGTTGAGACCGATATGAAATATACAAGGAACATCACGAATGCAAATATTGGAAGTGCAAGCAGCCTGTTTGTAACTACTTTGTCTATCCTGTCTGAAACGCTCAGCTTCCCTGATGAAACCCTTTTTACGCATTTCTTAGTTATGTTTCCGGTGAAATTATATCTTTCCGAAGTCATTATGCTTTCTGTATCATCGTCCATATCTTTTTCAAGAAGCGCTATTATCCTGTCTGTTTCTTCAGCAACTCTTTCTGAATATGGAAGAGCGCTGATTATCTTTTCGTCCTTCTCAAAGACCTTGAGCGCATACCACCTTGTCGGGATTGCAGGGTTGAAAAGGACTGAATCATCGTTATGGAGAGCTTCTGAAGATGCTGACTTTGATGCATATGAATCTATGATGGATGCTATTTTTGATATGATTTCTTCCACAGGCTGAGAGAACATCTTTACAGAGCTTCCTGAAACGCTTCTTTTCTTAGCGGTCTCAATCAGCTCTATGCAGCCTTCACCCTTTATTGCAGCAGTCTCAACTACCGGACATCCGAGCATCCTGCTGAGCTTTTCCTTATCGATAGTATCACCGCTTTTTCTAAGTATATCGGTCATGTTCAGAGCGACAACCACGGGAATTCCCATCTCTATCAGCTGAGTGGTGAGATAGAGGTTTCTTTCAATGTTGGTGCTGTCTATTATGTTTATTATTGCATCCGGAGTGTCACTTAGAAGATAATCTCTCGTAACTACCTCTTCAAGCGTATATGGAGAAAGAGAGTATATTCCGGGAAGGTCTATTATCTCAATCGTCTTGTCATCTTTATAAAAACCTGATTTCTTCTCTACTGTAACTCCAGGCCAGTTCCCAACATGCTGAGAGCTTCCTGTGAGGGCATTGAACATAGTGGTTTTTCCTGAGTTTGGATTACCTGCCAGTGCTATTTTCATATTCATTGTATTCCTCCTGCTATTCTATTTCTATAAGCTGAGCATCAGCTTTTCTTATCGTGAGCTCGTAGCCTCTTACATTTACCTCTACCGGATCTCCAAGAGGAGCTACCTTTCTTATGAGTATCTCAGTACCCTTCGTTATGCCCATGTCCATTATCCTTCTTCTGAGAGCGCCTTCTCCATGGAGTTTCTTCACGCTAACCGTTCTCCCGCATTCTACATTATTTAAGCTGTTCACTGCTATCTCCTCTCGACTATTATTCTCTGTGCCATAGACCTGTCTACCGCTACTCTGGTGTTTTTCACGGATACTATTATGTTTCCGCTCAGTTCTGAAATTATGGTGACGCATTCACCCGCCACAAAACCAAGGCTTTCGAGAAATTTCTTTGTGGTGTCTTTTCCGTTTATCTGCTTTATAAAGCTGTTTTCGCCTATGCGAGCCATTGTAAGGGGCATGCTGGACCTCCTGATTATTTATAATAAGTTGAATTAGTGCTGAAACAATAAATTAGTGCCGGCTAACTTTGTGGCTAAGAAAAAGTTAGCAAAAGCTAACCGAATATGACTTATTTTATCATTGTGAAAATTCATTGTCAATAGGGTATTGATAAAAATTTCTTTAACTATGATTGATAAAATTTAAATAAAAAAGCATATTGACGGACATGATCAAGGGGTGTATAATGAAATTAATTAGTCGAGACTAACTATGAAGGAGCTGAGGCTCCTAAAAAATGTGCGTTAGTTAACTGATACTAACTGACTGCATTTATGAGTGGATTGACTGATAAGCAGAAACATTTTGCAATGGAGGTAAATCATGTTCGGTAATTTTGAAGAAAGACTGGCATTTCACTGTGGTCCAGCCATGGCAGGAATCAAGCCTGCAAATCTTATATCGTTTAAAAACGAGGAGTTTGAAAAAATCAGTCCGCGGCTGAAAGAGATTGAATTCAGGCTGTCCTCACAGGATATTCGTTTTGAGACTGTATATGAATCTGAAAAACATGTGCTGATCATGGTATATCAGGAGGAAGCACTGGAGACGTGCCTGAGATGCAGAGCATGTGCGGGCATCCTTACTGAACAGGGCTATCCTCAGTGCAGTGGCGTAAGAGATTATATTTCTTACCTGAAAAAAAGGGTAAGCCAGTGCAATGGAGATTTTCCTCATGAAATCGGAGTTTTTCTTGGCTATCCGGTTGAAGATGTCACCGGATTCATAAAGAACAAGGGCAAATCCTTCAAGCTTAATGGATACTGGAAAGTTTATGGTGATGAGAAAAAAGCCAGCCACATGTTCAGAAGATATACAGAGTGCAGAGACTCTCTGTGCAGAAAGCTCTCACAGGGAATAAGCCTTGAAAGCGCACTTGGACTGGCATCGTAATTTTATTTGTTATTCGGGAGGTATATATATGAGCAGCATTGGCGTTATTTACTGGAGTGGAAGTGGAAATACGAAAGCAATGGCAGAGGCCGTGGCTGAAGGGATAAGAGCGGCAGGCTCAGAGGCAGATTTGATGGAAGTATCTGACATAACCCCGGACAAGGCTGCAGAATACGAAAAGCTTGCATTCGGTTGTCCTTCAATGGGATCGGAAGTACTTGAAGAGTCGGAGTTTGAACCGTTTTTTGAAGCCGTAGAGCAGAAGCTTTCGGGCAAGAAGGTCGCGCTTTTTGGATCATACGGATGGGGCGATGGAGAGTGGATGAGAGACTGGCAGGAAAGAACCGAAGGAAAAGGTGCTGACGTATTCAGTGAAGGACTTATAGTAAATGAGACTCCGGACAGCGAAGGTCTTGAGAACTGCAGAGAGTTTGGAAAAAACTTTGCGGCATATTAATATAAATTTCAGGTAAAAATTAAATACAGCAAAAATCGCACAGATACTTTCTCTGTGCGATTTTTGCGTTCAACTGCTAATTTATATTTTGTTGTTCCGGACCTGCTTCTCTGTCATCAGAGCTCATCAGCTCATTATCTACTCTTAACAGGATTGCCGCCAGTTCAGCTCTTTTCAGTACTCTTTCTGCAGAGAAGTTGCCATCTGCATCTCCAACCATAAATCCGTATGTCTTACAGAATTCTTCCGGAGTCATATCTTTTGCGTCCAGGATGTCTCCAGTTAATTTAAGGAGATAATCAGCCAGCTCTCCTCTGGTTATTGTTTGTTTTAATACTTGAGGTTGTTGTGCTATTTTCTCAATCGTTTCTAAATCTGTATTTCCTAATGTTTGAACTACAGCCAGTGTTGACCAGCTTTCATTTTTGAGGTACTCGTTTAGGCTGTTTTCCAGGTATTCTCTCTTTACCTTCATCTGTATCATGTTGTTTTTAAGGAATACATTATTAAAACCAACCAGTGTCTGTTCCAGTGTCAGATTGGATTTTGGTGCAAATTCTCTTTCTGAAACTCCATTCAACAGACCTCTCTCTACTGCTTTATTTATAG
>SAAM01000214.1 GCA_009929415.1 Clostridia bacterium
GCCAGATGGAGATAATAAGGTCAAATACGCTTATAAATGCTACTTTCAGCTCCATAAACGACGGCATGATTATCCTTGATGAGAATATGAAGATAAGCAAGCTGAATGAACAGGCATGCGAGATACTTGGATATTCGGCGCAAGAGCTCACAACAAAAGACGTAAGTCTAATTACGAAGGACAGAGAGCTTAAAAGCGAAATATCAGCAATAGATGAATATTATCAGAATCTGGACTATGCCATCTATACAAGAGACGGTAAGATGATAAAGTGCATAATAAAAGCTGTACCCGTCAAATCCTTCGGAAAGAGCATGGGCACAGTCATAACATTCAAGCCTTCGAGCCAGATAAACAAGATAGTAAACAAGGTGGCCGGCTACAAAGCCGTATACAGATTCAGGGATATAGTAACAAACGACAGGAAAATGAAAGAAACTATAAGTTATGCAAGGAAGATAGCCGATACAGACTGCAGCGTAATGATAACAGGAGAGAGTGGGACCGGCAAGGAGCTTTTTGCACAGGCGATACACAATCACAGCTATCGCGCCGAAGAACCTTTTCTTGCAATAAACTGTGCCCTCATTCCAGGAGAGCTAATCGAAAGCGAGCTTTTCGGATATGAAAAAGGAGCATTTACAGGAGCAGACAAATCCGGGAGGCCAGGAAAATTTGAGATAGCAGATGGTGGAACCGTGTTTCTGGACGAGATAGGAGAAATGCCACTCGAAATGCAGTCAAAGCTGCTAAGATTCCTTGACAACAAGAAGATAAACAGAATAGGCGCCAGTTATGAAAAAACTGTCGATGTAAGGATAATAGCAGCTACCAACAGAGACCTTCTGGAAGAAATCTCAAAAAACAACTTCAGGCTGGATCTCTATTACAGGCTGAGTGTAATGAACATAGAAATCATAAAGCTTGATGACAGAAAAGAAGACATAGAGCTCCTTGCAAGGCATTTTACAGAAAAACTGAATGAGGCTCACGACAAGAAAAAAACTCTTTCAAGCTGGTATATAGATTCGCTCAAGTCAAGAAGCTGGAAAGGAAATGTAAGAGAGCTTCAGAATGTGGTTTTCAGAGATTATTATCTCTGCGAGAGCGATGAGCTGACTGTTAGCAGCGGCGAGATGATTATGAATGACCTGGAACCCGAAAAACAGAAAAACGTACCTAGTGAGATAATTGATATCGGGCAGGCAGAAGCGGCAAATATAATGACCGTTCTTTCAAGCTGCGGATGGGACGTGCAGCGCGCAGCAGAAATATTCGGAATGAGCAGAGCAACGCTTTACAGAAAAATGAAGAAGTACGAAATAAAAAGGCATGGAGAATAATATATCATCTGCAGTCTCAAGAATGAGAAATTTCTCATTTTCGAGACTGTTTTCGTATCATTTTTGAGAATATATGAATCTACTCATACTTTTGCCGTAGCCTGGCCGGAGTTTAATTCCAATAGAGAAGCCTCGGATTCCAGGGATTATAAGGCGGTTTTTAAGAAAATCATATGTAGCAGCACAGCATTGGAACGGATTTTGCTCTTATATTGGATGAGTTGATAATTTATAAACAAATACGATATGGAGGGATAATATGAAAGCTGCATTATGGTATGGAAGAGAAGATGTAAGATTAGAGGATATCAAAGAGCCAGAGGTAACTCCTGGAAGCGTGAAGATAAAAGTGAAATGGTGCGGAATATGTGGTTCAGACCTTCACGAATATCTTGGAGGACCGATATTCATACCACAGGGAACCCCGCATCCTATAAGCGGATGCGTGGCTCCTGTGGTGCTTGGCCATGAGTTTTCAGGAGAGATAACAGAAGTGGGCGAGGGAGTTGCAGGGCTTGAAATCGGAGACAGAGTTGCAGTAGAACCTATAGTGGCATGCGGAACCTGTGCAGCCTGCCTGGAAGGAAAGTACAATCTCTGCAGCAGCCTTGGTTTTCATGGACTATGCGGAGGCGGAGGAGGATTCGCAGAATACACGGTATTCCCCGCAAAATTCGTTCACAAGATTCCTGATGGACTTTCATATGAAAAGGCGGCGCTTATAGAGCCCATAGCAGTAGCAGTCCATTCACTCAGAACAGGCCGTTTCCTGACAGGGCAGAGTGCGCTTGTGCTTGGAGCAGGCCCTATAGGACTTGCAACGATAGAAGCTCTCAAAGCTGCCGGAGCAAGCCTTGTGATAGTAATGCAGAGAAAGTCAGTAAGGCAGGATTATGCGCTCAGAGCCGGAGCAGATATAGTGATAGATCCAAATGAAGTAAATGTGGCAGAAGAAGTAAAACGCCTCACAGGAGGAGTCGGAGCAGACATATCATTTGAGACTACAGGCTCAAAAGCAGGCTTTGATGCAGGTGTGGAGAGCATAAGACACAATGGAACAATGGTAGTGACAAGCATATGGGAAAATGAGGTCAGCATAAATCCGAATACATTCATATTCTCTGAAAAAACAATAGTGGGTACAATCGCATACAGAAATGAATTCCCGGCTACTATGGCACTTATGAATGACGGAAGAATAAAGGCAGAAGGATACATCACAAAGAAAATAAGCCTGGATGACATTGTGAAAGAAGGATTTGGATCGCTCACAGGACCGGATAAGAAAAATCACGTAAAGATACTTGTGACGCCTGATAAGTCTCTTTTATAAGTATAAACAACTGAATTTTGCCAATTGAAAACCGGCCTTCCACAAGTCTTACTTCTGGAAGGCCTTTTCAATTGAAAATTGCTTTTTATGAATGCTTATGATGAGACAACACAATTCCTGCCCCTGTTTTTTCCTTCATACAGTGCATAGTCTGCCTTCCTGATTGTATCATCGATGGTTTCGTTATCTCCGTTGGAAGTCACTCCAAAGGTAAGGGTAACAGGTATCTGGAGCTCGTAATAATCAATGGTTTTTTCTTCGCAGATCCTTCTCATTTCATAGGCCAGTCTCATGGCATCATCGAGTTCAGTTTCAGGCAGCAGTATGAGGAACTCTTCTCCTCCCCATCTTGATAAAACGCCCTTTTCCTGAACCGTATCTCTTAAATTCTGTGATACCCTTTTCAAAACCTGGTCTCCACAGTCATGTCCAAAGCTGTCATTTATATTCTTGAAATAGTCGATATCTGCAAGTATAACTGAAAATTTATTTCCGGTATCATTATAATTCATCAGTTCATTTTCAAGCTTTTCAATAATATATCTTCTATTATACAGACCAGTCAGTGAGTCTGTTTTTGAAATTATCTCAAGTTTTTCCATGCTGTACTGCATGGAAACTATCTTGGATGCCGAAGCTATTCCAAGTAGTACAAGTATATAACCCACTACAATGAACAGAAGAAACAATATCATATGATATATAGTATTGAAATTATCCAGTTGTGAGATACGGGCAGGGGTCGTAAAGTTGGTGACAAGGAGCAGAAAGGCAAGCGCCGGATACAGTGCCATATACCTGATTGTCTTATCGGACACGAGATTCAGAATGTTTTTGTAATGCCTGCCTGCCCAGAAATAAGCTGT
>SAAM01000215.1 GCA_009929415.1 Clostridia bacterium
AGAAAATCCGTCAGGAAGGCCATCCCAAACATGCCAGATAAACGGCCTGTCTCCAAACAGCTTGCAGTGCTGGATGAAGAACTTATCCCGAAGCCAATTTTCCAAAGTCTTTCCAGAAGCATCAGTGTTTCGGAGCAGTGTGGATAAAGTGTCATCTGTCCAGGCATCACCAAACGAAGCCTTGAGCATCTTCAGAAGCCGATCGGCTGCCGAGAATTCTCCCCCAACAGAAGGAATACAGACAATGCCGTCATTATCAGCAAATGGCAGTAAAGTCTCACACTCTTGAACCAAGGCTCGCTGTTCTTTGGCAAGTTCCATCTTCTGATCAAGCTCGGTAGGCCACCGATACCCAAGCAATCGGGCAACTGCTACATGCAATACTGCTGAGTCAAAGCGGATTGGACCAAACCCAGTCCATTTAGCATCTTCATCCCAAATTACAGACTTACAGGGATGCCCATGAAAGATCCATTGGGTAGGATCATCAGAGAAAGGCAAGGGAAGACCATTGGGGTACTTCTCTTCAGCTACCTTTGTCCAACGTTCAAGGTCGAAGGGAACTTTTACTAGGGTAGCATTAGTAACATTCAATTTTTGATCAATACGTCGTACAGCTTCATTGTATTCTGGGGATGAGCAGAAGCACCAGAGGGCAGGAAGAATCTCTTCTTTTTCTATAGTAATAATTGAAGAATTATTATCGAATTTCGTTCCTCCATAAATGGTTACTGGAAGTTTTCTCATTTGAGAACATACTAACCCAGGTTTATTCCAAGCACTCATACCTCTGAATGTGGCAAAATTTTGGCAAACTTGAGTCATTACACCATAGCCATCCTCCCAAAAGAGAATACCAGATCTTCCACCAAAAAAAGTATTTTCACTTACAGTACTCTGATTAAATACCCACCCATTGTCTATATTATTTAGTTCCCAGAAAAAAGCCCCAAATCTTGGAAAATCGCTTGAGGCAATACCCTGCCAACTGTTTCCATATTCATTCAATAAAACAAATTTATCTGACTCATCGAACGCCACCCTTGCATCTGGATTCTTCAGCTGCTCTTCCTGCCCTACTCTCTTGATTTCCCCCTCAACCAATCCCATTGCCTTTTCTTCAGCTGTATTAGGTTCAGAAACATCAATTCCACTAAATTGATTGATTCCGATTTCTGTCCTTCCACGCTGGAGTATTATTAATGCTGTGAATGCTCCTGCTGCTGCCGGAGAATCAAAGCCATGTTCTCCCATCCTCCCAATGAAATTCCAAGCTTCTTCCTTGAGCATTTTCTCTCGAAAGCCCTTATAGGAAGTCAGGAACAACCAGTTCTGTGGGAGTACTATTGTAGTAGTTCCACCTTTTGGACAGAACTGCAGGCACCGATCAAGAAATACAGTTGCAAGATCATTCTTTGCTTCATTGTGATATCGGTCGCAGTAATCCTTGAGCACTTGGTCTTGTTTGCCTCTTGCAAGATACGGCACATTCGTTGCTACCAAGTGATACGTCCCAGCCAGCAAACTCGCTGCCTTTGCCAAACCCTGGGCTACTATCCCTGCCTCATCCAGGACATCGTCCTGGCCCTTTCTGAGAACAGAATCCAAGAACGGTCCTACTTCCTCCCAATCCAAGGAGAAAAGCTCATTCTGGTGTATGGAACTCTTTGGATCGATGAGGCTTCCTAGAATGGGAGCCTGCTGGAACTTGTTCTTAAGATCATCCAATGCGTTATAAAGCTCATGGTTTCCATTTGAGAGTTTTATGAGCTCTTCATCACTGATATGGATCGCCTGACCTGAGCATGCGATATGTAAAGCCGGAAGCTGTCGATAGCCACTGCTGCCAGGATATGTCCAAGCGGCAAATGCCAATGCAAAGGCTGCCAGCTCAACGCACCTCTGATCCAGCTCAAGTCCATGAATATTCTCTTCAAGCACTTTCTGGATTGCCTCATCTGCTGTCAGCCCCTCCAACTCCATCCGCATGGGAACCAGCATTTGTAATGTTGCACCTAAAAAGTGACCTGAACCACAGCAAGGATCAAGCATCTTGAACTCTGAGAGGTGCTTCGGCCATGCATCAAAGGAACCTCCTGCAGGCTTCCAGAACTCAGTCTCTTCATCTCTTACAAATCGGAGATACTCAAGAGGAAGATGATCAATATATGCCTTATCCCTCAGTTCCTGCTCGTCGTCAGCTGTTGCAAAATCATGGATACTTAATCTCTTTGCAGCCCACCAGGCTCCAAGAGAGTTGTCGAGCAGGAAAGAAACCATGTATGGCTCAGTGAACAATTGGGTAACAGCAGGCAGTTCCCTTGCACCTATCTTCACCCCAGAGTCATTGATATCCTTCTTCCTCTTAGTCTGCCAGAACTGATACACCCAACCAAGAGAGTCTGAAGCATGGAACACTTCCTGGGGGATATTGGAAACAAGCTGCTCGAGCACCTTCTGTCGTTCAATCGGGAATTCGAGAGAGAAAATGGGACTATCATTGAGGAATATCTGTGGCAGCATGCGGGAAGCATAGCGGGCAGCCAGGTCCCACCCATTCCTTGCACCCAATGAAGGAGCAAGATCATTGCACTCCTCAATCGTCAAAGAAATGGGGGAAACAGGATCGTCATCCATCAGCAAATTATTCTCTACCAGGAAGCGGGCAAACAACATTCGATGCCAATGCTGGTAGGCAACTTCTTCGGTTAAAGCAACAATAGTCTGCTTACCTTCCTCATATAGCCAGTCACCCAGCTGCCTACCATGAGAACGGAGCTTCCTTCGTAAGGTTCTCTCTGCATCATTCAGATGAGGAAATGGAACCTTCTCACCAACGCCCAAAGCCTCCAAAACAATCTGTGCTGCTTCTTCTGCAGCAGAACGAGCTGCCAGAATTGTATTCTCCAAGGCACTTCTTAGGCCTTTGTCCAACGTATGCATATGCCACCCTTCCTATCGAATGACCACAGGACCTTTCTCAAGAGCCTTCTTCAGCATTGCTCCAGCCCCAACTAGCCAAGCATCGACTTCACTACAGGATCGGAGAGTCAGCTTCTTGATATCCACCACCTGTGCTTTGGGTTCCATAAGCTTGGCAGCTTCAAACAACATATCGCTATACCGACCCGGCATGGCCGCGATGCGGTCTTTCAAGCCTTGCAAACCAATGGAATCGAGCGTCTTGATGATCGAGGCACTATCCTCAACCTCGAAGACAGGCTTGTTCTTCTCCAGTAGCTGCCTCTTCAAACGCAGCTCATGCTTCTGGTCACCTTCCAGCTTGTTCCAGTTGTCGTCCTTCTCCAGTAGTACCTCTCCTGCATTCCATGCCGCATCCCAGGCAGACTGAAGTTCATTCAACGCATCCCGGAGCATCTGGTTCAACCCCTTAGTCAGAGGCTCGATCAGATCAGGTTCTGCAAGCAACTGTCTATGTTGCTCGATCATCTCCACTTGCCCAATGAATACTCGGTCTTGGTCAATGGAAACTGCATGGAAGGCCAGCTGCTTGAGCAAAGTCCACTTC
>SAAM01000216.1 GCA_009929415.1 Clostridia bacterium
TACCTTGACTGAATTCGGATGCATCATTTTTTCTATTTCAATCTTCAGAGTCTTGAAGAGTATCATTATCCTGGATATCTTTATTCCTCCGCCTGTAGATCCGGCGCAGGCTCCAATGAACATAAGCATCACAAGCGTATATCTGGAAAACTGCGGCCAGAGATCAAAATTTGTAGTTGCAAATCCTGTTGTAGTCATTATCGAAGCGCTCTGGAATGCTGCATGGTGAAATGCATCGAACCATCCACTGTACAGACCTCTGGTATTGATTGCTATAAGCGTTATTGCAGTAAAAAGTATCCCCAGGTATACCTTGAGTTCTTCATTTCTCAGTGCTGCAGAAATCTCACCTGCGAGTATAAGGTAAAAAACGTTGAAATTTATTCCAAAAAGCACCATGAATACGGTAATCACGCTCTGGAGATAGTAGCTGTCATATGCGGCTATGCTTGCATTCTTTATCGCAAATCCGCCTGTTCCTGCTGTTGCGAAGGAGTTGACTACGCTGTCAAAAACCGGCATCCCCCCCGCTATCAGCATCATGATCTGAATGAATGTAAGCACCACATATATTCCATAGAGCAGCTTTGCACTCTTCTGAAGCTTTGGAACGAGCTTGTCCACGACTGGCCCCGGGCTTTCTGCTCTGAGAAGATGCAGGGAATGTCCCTTTCCTTTTGTAAGAGGTATTATGGCAAGCAGAAATACAAGCACTCCCATTCCTCCAAGCCAGTGAGTGAAGCTTCGCCAGTAAAGAAGACTCATGTCAAGAGCCTCTACGTCTGTGAGTATGCTCGATCCCGTAGTAGTAAACCCTGATACCGTCTCAAAGAAGCTGTCTACGAAACTCGGTATCTGTCCGCTTATATAAAAAGGCAGTGCTCCAAAGAAGGACATAAGTATCCACGAAAGCGCTACTGTAACAAATCCGTCCCTTGCATAGAAGTTGAATTTTTCCGGCCTGTGAAATGATATGATTGAGCTGACTATGAAAGATATTATGATTGCTGCGAGAAATCCTGTAAAGGATTCGCTCTCTTTGCTCGCCATTGCTATAAGAAGTGCCGGTACCATGAACACTGCTTCTATCTTAAGAATCCAGGCTATCAGGTATGTTATCATTTTAATGTTCATTTTGATTTCCTTTTTTCAATATCAGTCAAGGAATATGTCATTGAGGTGCTGTATCATATGAGATCCTGAAGTGACTATGACTACAAGGTCTCCTTCTTTCATGACATCATTTCCGTTTGGTATTATCATTTTCCCTTTTCTCGAGAAGGACACAAAGAGTATTCCTTTTCTGAGCTTTATCTGGCTGAGAGGCACATTTATGTTTCTGATTGTGCTGTCCACCTGGAATTCAAGTGCTTCTGCCTTGCCGTTTGCGATCCTGTAAAGATTGAGGACTGCATTGTCTGTGTTGTTGTCTATAGATCGTACATATCTCACTATCTCGCTAGCCGTAAGAAGCTTTGGACTAACCATCGAATCCACGCCTTTTTCCTGGAATATCTCACTGTATTCTATTCGGTTTACCTTCGTTATGGTCTTTGGCACCCCGAGGTGATTTGCATACATCGACAGTATTATGTTTTCTTCGTCTATGTTTGTAAGCGTTATAAGCGCATCCGTCTTCTGCAGTCCCTCTGAGGAAAGTGTTTCCTTTACCGAGCCATCCCCGTGTATTATGAGAGCCTCAGGAACAAGGTCTGCCAGCAGGAGGCATCTGTTGTAATCCTTCTCTATTATCTTTACCTCTACGTCGCTCTCTATGAGCATCTCTGAGAGATATACTGCAATATTGCTGCCTCCTATAATTATTACTTCATTTATCTTGTAATTTTTAATTTTGAGGTTTTTTATAAGGGTAACGAGGTCTATAGTCTGTGCTGCGACAGTTATCTTGTCATCTTTTTCAAGTACGAAGCTTCCTGTAGGTACATGTATCTCGCCGTTTCTTTCAACTGCACATACAAGAACCTTTACCTTTGCAGTTGCATAAAGATCGCTGAGCTTCATCCCGAGCATTGGACTTTCTTCCTTTACCTTGAGCTCTACAAGCTCTATTCTTCCTCTGACAAACGAATCCCTTTTGAGAAAATCCGGAAACTGAAGCAGCCTGAACATTTCTCTGGCAGCTCTTCGCTCAGGGTTTATGGTCATGGAAAGTCCAAGATCATTCTTTAAGAAATCCGTATGTTCTGCATATTCAGGGTTTCTTACTCTGGCTATGGTATATTTGCATCCAAGCTTTTTGGCTATAATGCAGCACAGCAGATTGGTTTCGTCCGCAGATGTAGCTGCTATAAGAATGTCGCTTTCGGGAACACCTGCCTCTATCTGAACATTAAGACTTACTCCGTTTCCCTCAAGTACCATTACATCCAGAGTCTCCATTGAATTTTGTAAAACCTTTGGATTGCTGTCTATTACAAATACATCGTGTCCTTCTCTTGAAAGCTGTTCTGTAAGAGCATATCCTACTTTTCCGTCTCCAACGATTACTATTCTCATTTCCATTTCCTTTCAAATCATTCTCATGATTTTGATTATACTCTTTAATCCATTACAGCTCAATATTATATCACACAATTATGATTAATTGTAAAGAAAAACACCCCCGTAGAGGTGTTTCTCAAAAAATTAATTTTATTTTGATTTTTTATTTATAAATTGATTTTTTTAGCTGTATATTGGATACTTGTCTGTAAGCTCCACAACGATTTTTGCAGCTTCTTCTATCTTTCTGTGAGTGAGCACAAGGTCTATTACCTCTGCTATGGTAACCATGTCTTCTTCCTTCATCCCTCTTGTAGTTACGGCTGCCGTACCTATTCTTACGCCACTTGTCTTGAAGAAGTTCTGTGGATCGAACGGGATGGAGTTCTTGTTGACTGTAATGTGAGCCTCGTCAAGGAGAGTCTCTGCTTCTTTTCCAGTCATGTCTCTGTTTATGAGATTTATCATTAGAAGGTGGTTGTCCGTTCCGCCTGCTACGAGCTTGAAGCCCCTTGCCATGAGCTCATCTGCAAGTTTTTTACAGTTTTTTACTACCTGAGCCTGGTACTCCTTGAATTCAGGCTGAAGCGCCTCATAAAAACTCACTGCCTTTGCGGCTATTATATGCTCAAGCGGTCCGCCCTGTATTCCAGGGAAAATCGCCTTGTCTATCATAGGTCCATACTCAGCCTTGCAGAGAATAGCTCCTCCTCTTGGTCCTCTGAGAGTCTTGTGAGTCGTAGTAGTTACTACGTCTGCATATGGCACTGGGTTCTGATGGAGTCCAGCTGCTACAAGCCCTGCTATGTGAGCCATGTCTACCATGAACAGCGCGCCGATTTCTTTTGCTATCTCACCGATACGCTTGAAATCGATCTCTCTTGAATATGCGCTCGCGCCTGCAACTATCATCTTTGGCTTTTCTGCAAGTGCGATTTCTCTGAGTTTTTCATAATCTATCTGCTCAGTTTCCTTATCCACTCCATATGCTATGAAGTTGAAATATTTTCCTGAGATATTTACTGG
>SAAM01000217.1 GCA_009929415.1 Clostridia bacterium
TCTATCGCACAGTCAACTATGTCTGCGCCGGCTTCTGCTGCCATGAGCACTGTGCTCACGCCGTTTCCTGTAGAGTCGTGAGTGTGGATCTCGACAGGCACGCTCAACTCGCTCTTGAGCGCAGTAACCAGTTCTTTTGCCGCATATGGCTTGAGAAGACCGGACATGTCCTTTATTCCTACTATGTGCACTCCCATGCTTTCAAGCTGCTTTGCTTTCTTTATATAATACTCAGTAGTATATTTCGTGTTTGAAGGATCAAGTATGTTTGAGGTATAGCATATCGCTCCGTGTACTATCTTTCCTGTCTTGAGCGCTTCTTCAATCGGCTGCTCCATGTTTTCTATCCAGTTAAGGCTGTCGAATATCTTGAATACGTCAACGCCTCTTTCTGCTGCCTGCTTTATGAACTCGGCGACCACGTTGTCAGGATAGTTTTTGTATCCAACTGCATTTGAAGATCTCAGCAGCATGTGCTGAAGCACGTTTGGCATTAGCTTGTTCAGAGTCTCGAGCCTTACCCATGGTGATTCCTTGAGGAATCTGTATGCAACGTCAAATGTCGCTCCTCCCCATGTCTCCATTGAGAAGGTGTCCTTGAAAACTTCATTTGCATACGGAGCTATCTTTACCATATCATGCGTACGAAGCCTTGTTGCGATAAGGGACTGGTGAGCATCTCTCATGGTTGTGTCGTTTATATAGAGTTTTTGGTCATTTTTTATCATCTGAGTGAAATCCTTTGCTCCCATTTTCAGGAAAAGATCTCTTGCGCCAGGCTTTTCAGTCAGTTCGAATTTTGGTATATGAATCATGTTCTCATCATACTTGCTTGCAGCTCGCTCATTTACGATTACGTTTCCGATGAAGTTTATGAGCTTGCTTGCACGGTCCTTGCTGGCCTTTATGTCAAACAGCTCAGTCGTCTCTTCTATGAAAGATGTGTAGCATTTGCCCTCGATAAAGCTTGGGTGGTTAAGCACGTTTATAAGGAAAGGAGTGTTCGTCTTTACTCCTCTTATCCTGAATTCCCTGAGGGATCTTATTACTTTTCTGGTTGCTCCCTGGAAGGTTCTGTCCCATGAAGTGGTCTTTACGAGAAGGCTGTCGTAGTAAGGAGTTATCTCTGAGCCGGTAAATCCGTTTCCGCCGTCAAGACGTATTCCAAAACCTGAGCCTGAACGGTAAACCGAGATTTTTCCTGTGTCAGGCATGAAGCCTTTGGTAGGGTCCTCAGTAGTGACACGGCACTGGATTGAGTAGCCGTTTACCTTTACGTCATCCTGGGACTGTATGTTTATTTCCTCTGACTTGAGGGAGTGGCCCATTTCTATAAGCACCTGGCTCTGTACTATGTCTATGCCTGTGATCATTTCAGTAACGGTATGCTCTACCTGAATACGTGGGTTCATTTCTATGAAATAGAAGTTCTCCTGATCGTCAACCAGATACTCAAGCGTTCCGGCACTCTTGTAATTCACATGGTTTGCAAGCTTAAGCGCAGAATCAAGCAGTCTCTGCTTGGTTTCTTCCTTAAGAGATATGGAAGGAGCGAATTCTATTACCTTCTGGTGCCTTCTCTGAAGAGAGCAGTCTCTCTCATAAAGATGCACGATGTTTCCGTATGAGTCGCCCAGAATCTGAACCTCGATGTGCTTTGGTCTGTTAAGGTATTTCTCTATGAATATCTTGTCATCCCCAAAAGCCTTTATGGATTCGTTCATGGCAGACTGGAAATCGGTCTGCATCTGGCTGCTTGATCTCACGATACGCATTCCTCTGCCGCCTCCGCCGTTGGAAGCCTTAACCATTACAGGGTATCCGATCTCCTCAGCGATTCTTATGGCATCCTCTACCGTTTTTATAGGGTCCTTTGTACCAGGAATAGTAGGAACGCCGCATATATCTGCTATTCTCTTTGAGCTTATCTTATCGCCCATCATCTCCATGGTCTCTACAGAAGGTCCTATGAAGGCAATACCGTTGTCACGGCACATTTTTGCAAATACAGGGTTTTCTGAAAGAAATCCGTATCCCGGGTGTATGGCATCTACCTTCTTGCTTTTTGCAAGCCTTATTATGCCTTCCATATCGAGATATGCATCGATAGGACTCTTGTTCTCTCCTATAAGGTAAGATTCATCAGCCTTGGTCCTGAATAGCGAAAGTTTGTCTTCTTTCGAATAAATGCCTACGGTTCTGATTCCAAGTTCGGTTAATGCACGGAATATTCTTATTGCTATTTCTCCACGGTTGGCTACCATGACTTTTTTAAACTGCCTTATTTCTTGAGACATCTGTAAAAAACCTCCTATATTTATGTTAAATGAATATCAAACTTTAAATTACTGAATATTATTTGCTTTATATAAATATATCATGCAAGATTAAAATAGTCAATCATGCATTTTTATGAAAACGCTTTTCTTTCAAAATGTCTGTATAACAGTGGTTAGGACTGGATAATGGGTTTTACTGCAAGAACGAAAATGATGAAATTTGACATTCAATTGTGTTGAAAAAATAAAAAATTATTAATCTGTTGAAAAAACTTGTACTTATAGGATAAAAAGTGTTATTATTAGTATGGCTGTGATTAAAAAGAAATTATAATATAGAAAACAGAGGTTTCTTATGAGCTTAAAAGTAATTATTCTGGCAGCTGGACAGGGAACAAGGATGAAATCCGAGCTTCCTAAGGTAATGCATAGAGTATGCGGCCTTCCAATGCTTGAACACGTAATCAGAAATACAGAAATAGATAATAGTGAAGCTGTAGTGGTAATAGGCCACAAGAGCGATGTGATAAGAGATTATTTCGCAGACAGCGTTGAATATGCATATCAGACTGAACAATTGGGCACTGGACATGCTGTAATGATGGCGATAGATCACATTGCAGACGATGATGAGGTGCTTATTGTATGTGGAGACACGCCTCTTATAGAAAAGGAAGTCCTTCAGCAGATGTATGACCTCAAAAAACAGGAGAATCAGGCTGTAATAATGACATCATATGTAAATGATCCGACCGGATACGGAAGGATAGTCAAATCAGAGGACAGATTTATAAAAATCGTCGAGGAAAAAGATTCTGATGAGATTCAGAAGAGAATAAATGAAATAAACGCGGGCACATATATAATTGATGGAAAACTGCTGAAGCAGGAGCTTGGAAACCTGAGCACTGATAACAGCCAGAACGAGTACTATCTCACTGACGTGCTTGAGAATATAGCAAAAAATAATAATGTAGTGACGCTTGCAGTGGACAGTGAATCCATACTTGGTGTAAACAGCCGTATCCAGCTTGCACAGGCAGAAACAGTCATGAGGAAGAGGATAAATGAAGCCCATATGAGAAATGGTGTTACCTTGATAAATCCGGACTGTACTTATATAGACAAAAGTGTTATTATTGAAAAGGACTGCATCATATATCCAAACTGCCATATAAAAGGAAACACTTTAATCCGAAGCAATACGGAGATAAGAGAGAATGCTGTCATCGAGAACAG
>SAAM01000019.1 GCA_009929415.1 Clostridia bacterium
ATTAAACTATGCAAAACAATAGAGGAGAAGGCGAGCTTCTCCTCTATCAAGTATTCATAGAAAATGCGTTAAAGCAGCAGATTATTAACTGATATTTTTGTTCTCGTATTCGGAATCTTTGTTTTCCAGGAAATTACCTTCAAAATCATTGGCAATCTTGAATACAAGTGCCGACATTCCAAGGAGCGCTATAAGGTTAGGGAAAACCATTAGAGCGTTGAACATATCAGCAAGCTCCCATACAAGAGGCACATTTATTACAGTACCAAAAACTATCACGACGCTCACTAGAGCTCTGTAAGGAAGGATTCCCTTCTTTCCAAACAGATACTTGACGTTTGACTCGCCAAAGAAATACCATCCTATGATAGTTGAAAAAGCAAAGAAGAAAAGACATATTGCAATAAACTTTGTACCAAAGCTTCCAAAGCCGTTAGTAAATGCTGACTGCGTAAGCTCCGCACCTGTAAAACCAGTCTCAAGTGCCCCTGTAGTAAGAATCACAAGCGCTGTCATCGTACATATTATTCCAGTGTCTATAATTACGCCCAATGTAGCAGTAAGTCCCTGCTCAGCAGGGTGCTTAACTTTTGCAAGAGCATGAGAGTGAGGCGTAGAACCCATACCTGCTTCATTTGAGAACAGACCTCTGGCAACACCGTACCTGAATGCTTCTTTAATGGTAACACCGACAATACCACCACCAAGAGCTTTTGGGTTGAATGCTCCGACAAAAATCATCTTGAATGCCGGAATTATCATATCAGCATTCAGAAGTATTATGATCATGCTGCCGATGATATAGAAAAGTGCCATGAAAGGTACGATTTTTTCAGTAACAGAGTTTATCCTGCTGACACCTCCGGCTACAATAAGCATTACGAGTACAGCAACGAAAAGTCCGGTAGCAACCTTTGGTATTTTGAATGCCGTGTATACCGAAGAAGCAATAGAGTTAGCCTGAACGACGTTGCCCATAAGGCCGAGCGCAAGTATAATGGCAACGGCAAAGAATCCTGCAAGGAATCTGCTGTTAAGGCCATATCTTATGTAATAGGCAGGGCCCCCTACTTTTTCTCCATCTTTGAACTGTACGAACTTCTGAGCTATTACAGCCTCCGCAAAAATAGTTCCCATCCCAAAGAATCCGCTTACCCACATCCAGAATACAGCGCCAGGTCCACCCGAAACAATCGCTCCTGCTACTCCCGCAAGATTTCCTGTACCAACCTGCGCAGCTATTGCAGTGGCAAGAGACTGGAAAGATGATACCTCGCCTTTGACTTTTTCCTTCTTTTCTTTTTCAAAAAGAAATCCGAAAGTCTGCTTGAAAGCTACCTTAACTCTTCTTACCTGGATGAATCTCATCCTGAAAGAAAAATAAACCCCTGTTCCAAGCAGCAGGAACAGCATGAAAGGTCCCCAGAGAACCTTGTTGATGGAAACTACAAGTTCCATGATATCCATGATAATACCTCCTCAAATAAATAAATTAAATAGATAAATGATATTTATTTCACCAATTAGATTATATTATAACGGCGAATAAATTTCAAGTATATTATAAATAATCAGTAAAATTAAATATATATGAAATTAAGAAAAAATATATAAAATTAAACATTTATAGAAAATGACGCGAAAATACGCTTTAAACAATACTTTAAGATGAATTTGCCGGATATGAACTATTTAAAAAATTCATTATAAATAAATTTAATGGGGTTTAGCTTGGTAATATGTCTGGCCACTCAAAGAATGGCATTAATTTTAGGTTAAATATAGATACAAAAATAACGAAATATAGGAATATTTTGAAAATGTTAATGTGCGGATTTATGCTTCTTTCACATAAAACTGTACAAATTGTTAATTTTGTAATAGAATCAATATAAGGTAGAATATTATGATTTCTTTTCGAGGGAGCAGATATGATAATCAGGAATGGATTGATTTTTTTAATCGAGAATGACGGTTTTACTAAAAAGGATATTGAACTCAAGGACGGAAAGATAGAGAGAATCGGCAGAAATCTTTCTAATGATTCAGGCTCTGAAGAGTTTGATGCAGAAGGCATGTACATAACACCAGGTCTCATAGACGCACATTCGCACATCGGGCTTTTCAACGAATCCATGAGATGGGAGGGCGAAGACGGAAATGAGGAGTTCGATCCGGTGACTCCGGACATGAATGCAGTAGATGGCATAAATCCGTTTGACATTTCGTTCAGGGAAGCACTTGAAGGAGGAGTGACTACTGCCTCAACAGGGCCTGGAAGCGCAAATGTAATAGGCGGCAGCTTTGCAACGGTATCTCTTTATGGGAATATAGTCGACAATATGGTGATTCAAAGCCCTGCGTCCATGAAATGCGCATTTGGAGAAAACCCAAAGGGAGTTTATGGACAGAAGGGAAAAGCTCCAGTCACAAGGATGGGAGTAGCAGCGATACTCAGGGAGACACTTGTCAAGGCGGAAAACTATATCGCAAGGAAAGAAGATGCTCAATACAAGGGAGAGCATTTTGACATAGATCCAAAAATGGAGGCCATGATTCCTGTAATCGAAAAGGATATACCACTAAAGGCTCATGCACACAGGGCAGACGACATATGCACCGCTATAAGGATAGCGAAGGAGTTTAATGTAAAGCTGACTCTTGAGCACTGCACAGAGGGACACCTTATCGCGGACTATATAGCAGAAGAAGGCCTCAGTGCCCAGGTAGGACCTACATTTGGCTCAAGGACAAAGGTAGAGCTCACAAACAAGAGTTTTGAGACTGCAAAGATCCTGAGCGAGAGAGGCGTAAAGGTATCCATAATAACAGATCATCCTGTCATACCTCAGCAGTCGCTGAATATGTGCGCAGCCATGGCAGTAAAGGCAGGCATGGATGAATTTGAAGCGCTTAAGGCAATAACGCTGAATCCGGCGCAGACGCTTGGAATTGATCACCTCAAGGGGCAACTCAAAGAAGGCCTTGATGCGGACATAGTCATATGGGACCAGCATCCGCTGGATCTCCAGGCCTCTACCGTAAGAGTATATGTAAAAGGCGAAGAAGTATTTGGAAGATAAATCAAAAGAAGAGCTGACAGAGACAATAATTTGGATCTGGCGGCTTTTTTGTTTGATTTAACTGTTTGAATAAAGAAAATTTTATTGGGTATATTAAAAAGAAATGATCAGGAAATGAAAAATTGGAGGTGCAGGATGGTTAATTCAAGCAAATGGGAACTAAGTAAAAAAGATATGGAAGTAGATGTGCGATTTGAGGATTTTGACTTTGAAACCACTAAGGACATAGAGAAACTCAATGGCATAATAGGACAGGTAAGGGCAGTAGAGGCCCTTGATTTTGGAATCCACATTCAGAATGACGGATACAATATATATGTTTCCGGAGAATCCGGAACAGGAAGAAAAAGCTATTCACTTTCCCTTATAGAAAAAGTCGCAAAAAACAAAAAAGTACACAGAGACTATGTATATGTGTTCAATTTTCTAAAGCCGGATGAACCGATTGCACTTTCATTTCAGCCGGGCGAAGGAAAAACCTTTAAGAAGGATATGGAGTTCTTTATAAACAGGATAATCAAGGAGATTCCAAAATCATTTTCAGGCTCGGAATATGAGTCGAGATATCAGGATATCGTAATGAAATTTGAGCAGCTTAGCGGCGCTTATCTTGCAGAGCTCAATCTTGTAGCACAGGATAAAGGCATAAAATTCGTGCCTTCACCAAAAGGCCTCATGTCATTCCCGATAAAAGAAGATGGAACAAATTACCAGGAAGAAGAATATAACGCACTGGAACCGGAAAAAATAGAAGAAATTCAGGAAAACAGCAAGAGCCTTGCGAAGGATTTCAATGAATACATGAATAAAATGAAGGAACTGGATCTCAAGATATCAGATAAGATAGCTCATCTTGAAAGACAGGTAGTTGACAAGATAGTAAGCTACTATATTTCAGACATGAAGGAAAAACACGAGGACAATAAAAAAGTAGTGACCTATCTGGATGATCTTCAGCAGGATATCATCAGTCATACAAGCTTCTTTAAGGGTAAGGAGAAGGAGGATGCCTCAAATCCGCTTGCAATATTCAGGAGAGAGGATCCGAAGCAGTTCATTTCAAGATATGACGTCAATCTCTTTATCGACAACACAGATACAGAGACGGCGCCTGTGGTCCTTGAAAGAAATCCAAGCTACTACAATATCATAGGATTTGCAGAATACAGAAACGAAAACGGAATGTATACCACAGACTTCATGAGCATAAAGCCGGGAGCTCTCCACAAGGCAAATGGAGGATTTCTCGTTATAAATGCAAAGGACATGCTTCAGAATCCTCTTGCCTGGGAAGGTCTCAAAAGGAGCATAAAGACCAAGAAGATAATGATAGAGAACCCTTTTAAGCAGAGCCTCGCTCTCATGACTACAGGCCTAAAGCCTGAGCCGATAGATCTCGACATAAAGGTAGTACTTATTGGAGATATGTATATATATTCGCTCCTGTATTACTATGATGACGATTTCAGAGAGCTGTTCAGAATAATGGCTGATTTCGACATAGAGATTGAAAAGAACAATGAAAACGAGATAAAATTTGCAAAATTCATAGCAGATTTCTGCGAGGTGAAAAAGCTCAAGCATTTTGAAAGAGATGCAGTCATAGAGACCCTTAAATATTCTATAAAGCTGGCCTCTGAAAAGAATAAGATCAGTGCAAGGTTCAACAAGATAACTGAGATAATATATGAATCCAATGCACTTGCTGACGAAAACCAGGATTTCATAAAGGTCAAGGATGTACAAAAGGCTATACAGAAAAAAAGGATCAGAAACAGCAAGATCGAAGACCGCATGAATGAAATGTACAGAGACGGAAGCTACCTCATAGATGTCGACGGCAAGAAAGTTGGCCAGATAAACGGGCTTGCAGTAATGCAGGTGGGCGAGTCTGTATTTGGAAAGCCATCTCGGATAACGGCATCCAGCTACAAGGGAAGATATGGAATACTGAATATTGAGAGAGAGGTTGCGCATTCCGGCAGCATACATGACAAGGGAGTACTCATACTCAACGGATATATAGGCAATAGATATGCAAAAGAAGACATTCCGGCAATGACGACCTCGATAACCTTTGAACAGAACTATTCAGGAATAGATGGAGACAGCGCATCCTCAACCGAGCTCTACGTAATAATCTCAAGCATAGCAGGAATACCGATAAATCAGGGTATAGCTGTAACCGGATCCATGTCCCAGAAGGGTGAGATACAGCCAATAGGGGGAGTCAACGAGAAAATTGAGGGCTATTATGATGTATGCAGAATAAAGAGACTCACTGGAAAACAGGGAGTGATAATCCCTATCCAGAATGTAAAGAATCTCATGCTCAGGGATGACATCATAAAATCCGTAGAAGAGGGACAATTTCATATTTATGCCATCAGCAACGTAGAGGAAGGGCTTCAGATTCTTACAGGCCTCACCATTGCAAAAATCGATGAAAAAGTGAAGGCTGCCTTCAAGAAATTCAGTGAAAACTGTGATGAAAAGAAAAGCGAGAAAGGCGAGTAAACTATTTTGTGATGCAAAACCAGCTCGGATATGATATATTTAAAATATAAATTTGAGATTTGGAGGCATCACAATGAATGCAGAAATATTAGCAGTAGGCACAGAACTGCTGCATGGAGATATTGTAAATACAAATGCACAGTATATAAGCAGAGAATTTGCAAAAATAGGTATAGATGTTCATTTTCACACCGTTGTCGGAGATAATGCAAAAAGAATGAAAATGGCTTTTGAGACTGCACTTGGAAGAGCAGACATAGTCATATGCACAGGAGGACTTGGACCTACTCAGGATGACATCACAAAAGACATACTAGCAGAATACCTTGGAAGAAAAATGATTCTTGATGAAGGCAGCAAGCTTTACCTCGAACAGAGATTTGCCATGAGAAACAGGATAATGACCCAGAACAACCTCAGGCAGGCGTACTTCCCTGAAGGCTCAATAATACTGAAAAACGATAATGGCACGGCGAACGGGTGCATAATAGAGGAAAACAGCAAGAGCGTAATACTGCTTCCTGGACCGCCAAGGGAAGTTATCCCTCTTATGGAAGAATATGTTGTAGAATTTCTTATGAAATATTCAAATGAAGTTGTAGTGTGTTCAAAAATCAGGGTACACAATCTTGGCGAGTCTACGGCAGAGACGCTCATAATGGATCTGATAGAAAATCAGACAAACCCTACGATAGCATCCTATGCAGGTGACTCAAGCGTCGTATTTAGAATAACTGCAAAGGCAGAATCAAAAGAAGCCGGAAGAAAGCTCATTGAGCCTGTGGAAAAAGAACTCCTGAGAAGATTTGGAGACAATGGAAAACTCATCGAGGAGGAATTACAGATATGAAAAAAACCGCGCTTGTTCTTGGTGGCGGAGGCTCAAGAGGCGCATACGAGATGGGCGTCTGGAAGGCTCTGATTGAGCTGGACATCCCTGTCCATATAGTATGCGGTACTTCTATAGGAGCCATAAATGGAGCCATGATCGCGCAGGGAAGCTTGGCAGATGCACAGAAGATGTGGGACACTGTAGAAACCAGCGAGGTTTTTGCGGTTCCTGTCAGAGAAGATCAGAAGCTGGTTGAAAAGGTTGTGAAAACCTACAGCACATTTGCAAAAGATCTTTTCCATGGAGGAACAGACACGAGTCCGCTGAAGGCAACTCTCGAAAGATATTTCGATGAGGACAAGATTCGAAAATCAGATGTGGAATATGGCCTCGTAACTGTTGAAAAGGACAGCCTTAAGCCCTGGGAGCTCTTTATAGAGGACATTCCGCAGGGCAGGCTTGTGGACTTCGTGCTCGCAAGCTCATCGATATATCCGGCCGTAAAGCCGTATAACATCGACGGCATAGACTTCATCGACGGGACATATCATGATAATATACCTGTGAGCATGGCGCTTCGAAAGGGTGCAGAAAAAATAATTGCCGTAGACCTTGGCGCATTCGGGAAGGTTAAGAAAGATGTTCTCAATTCGGTAGAGGACCTCGTGTATATACGAAGCTACTGGGATCTTGGAATAACGCTCGTATTTGACAGATCAAAGATAAAGCAGATAGAAAGATATGGCTATCTTGACTGCATGAAGGCATTTGGGGTTTTTGACGGATATGCGTATACATTCGTAAAGAACAGCCTTATGGAGATAGACGAAGAATTCAGGAAGGATGGAACACTTGAGAAGAAGCTGGGGATATATTCGGGCAGAAGCAGGTATTCCATTTCAGATCAGCTGCTCGCTGCAAAGTGGAAGAAGATCATAAATGACAGAGCAGCCAGAAAGGGATCAAGGATATCGGAGATCCTCATAAGTGCCGAGCTTGCGGCAGAAATACTGGAAGTTGACCCTTCAAAGATATATACTGTAGAGCGGCTGGATGAGAGGATACAGGAATCACTTTCTCAGATAGAGGCATATCCCATGGACACTGAAGCCAAGGGAGCAAAGTTCATAAAAACTTTCCTTGAAACTCTTGCGCTTGTAGACAGGAAACAGAGGCTTAAAAATATGGCAAGCGAAATCAGAAGGGTAATTGATAACGATGAAGAATTACCAGCTTCAAGGATAGCCAGTCTCTATACGGAAGAATTTTTTGCGGCACTTTATGTGGCTCTGAAAGGAATTTTATAGCCGGAAAATGTTTTCTTTAAAAATAATTAAAAAAATCGAGAAAAAAGTATTGACAATTATTTTAAATGGCTTTATAGTGATAATTACAAAAAAGAAATATAAATAAATCATAAAAACAGTCAGGAGGTATCAGCGATGAGGCATAGCTACAGGCATAACAGGCGCAACAGACGCGAAAACTTAATATCATGTATCGTTGATACAGAGAGTAGCTATGGTGGTAATCACAGCGAGTCAGTGAAGGTGTAAGACTGGCATTACGAACATAAGTGAAAAGGACTGTTGAGATTGAATCGACAAAGCTCAGGCAAGTATCGATCACGTGGCATGCGTTAAATGCAATCAAAGCGAGCTGTTTTGAAAACCGGACATGTGTCTGGAAGTAAATGCAGCTAAATAGAGTGGTACCGCGGGTTATTATGCTCGTCTCTTTTACAGAGACGAGCTTTTTTATTACCCAAAAATTCATAATGTTCAAAAAACATATTTATAATTTTAATTTTATTTTAAATGAGGAGAGAGAAGAATGAAAAAATTACTAAGCATCATAATTACAGGAATCATGGCACTATCACTTATGACAGGATGTACAGGAACTCAGGAACAGGCAGCAGAGCCGCAGAACAAGCTCGAAGCTGTAAAAGCCGCAGGCAAGCTGATTGTAGGAACCAGCGCAGATTACCCTCCATATGAATTCCACATGGTAGTTGATGGAGTGGACACGATAGTAGGATTTGACATTGAGATCGCAAAAGAGCTTGCCAAGGGGCTCGGGGTAGAGCTTGAAATAAAAGACATGGCATTTGACGCAGTGCTTGCCGGAGTTGGAACTGGAATGATAGACCTGGGAGTTGCAGGAATAAATCCTACTCCAGAGAGAGAAGACGCGATGGACTTCAGTGATGTATATTACAAAGCAAGCCACACTATAGTAGTAAAATCAGAAAATGTTTCTCAGTATTCTACAGAAGCTGACCTTGTCGGAAAAGTAATAGGAGCACAGACAGGAACGCTTCAGGAAGGCGTAGCTCAGGAAATCGAAGGAGCGACAGTCAAATCACTTGGAAAAGTAACTGACCTTATACTTGAGCTCAAGACAGGCAAAATAGATGCAGTAATACTTGAGCTTCCGGTAGCAAATTCATATGCAAATCAGAATGAAGACCTGGACGTTGCAGACAGCGTGGTATTTGAAAAAATGGAAGGCGGATCATCGGTAATAACCGCTGAAGGCGAGACAGAGCTGATGGCAGCAGTAAACGAAATACTTGCTCAGCTTATCAAAGACGGAAAGATAGATACATTTGTAGCAGATGCGACTATGCTGGCAGAGCAGGTAGCTGAATAAGGACACGGAGGAAAAAATGCTCGAGATACTAATAAAATATTCATCATATTTCATAACCGGGTTAAAATCCACGCTTGGGCTTTCAATAATTTCAGTGCTGATAGGGATCGTAATAGGATCCCTTCTGGCACTCATGAAGCTCTCAAAGCACAAGCCTCTAAAATGGATAGCGGCAGTGTATATTGAAGTAGTCAGAGGGACCCCGATGATAACGCAGCTGTTCATAGTGTATTTTGGATCATACGTTCTGTTCGGGCTTGATATGAATCCGTTCATTGCGGGTATAATCGCAGTAAGCCTCAACAGCGGCGCATATGTTGCCGAAATAATAAGATCGGGCATACAGTCTATAGACAAGGGCCAGATGGAGGCAGGAAGAAGCCTTGGAATGACTCAGTCTATGACCATGAAAGAGATAATAATGCCTCAGGCAGTAAAGAACATACTTCCGGCTCTGTGCAACGAATTTATTACCGTAATAAAAGAAACATCCATAGTATCGGTAATCGGAGTGACGGATCTTATGTACAACGTAAACATAGTGAGAGGCATAAGCTTCAGACCTCTGGAGCCGCTCCTTATCGCAGCTGTTATATATTTCATACTGACATTTGGACTCTCAAAGGCAGTAAATATTCTGGAAGGGAAGATGAAGCAAAGTGATTAAGATAAATAATTTGAAAAAGAGCTTTGGAAAAAAGACGGTCCTGAAGGGAATAGATCTTCAGGTTACTCAGGGGGAAGTAATGGTTATAATAGGACCATCAGGAAGCGGAAAGAGCACGCTGCTCAGATGCCTTAATCTTCTCGAAAAGCCCGACAGCGGAGACATATATCTCGATGACGAGCTGATTACATCTCCAGAAGCCAATGTGGACAAAGTGAGAGAGAAGATGGGAATGGTTTTTCAGAACTTCAACCTTTTTCCGCACAAGACGGTACTGCAGAATATAATGCTTGCCCCTGTGAAGGTCAAGAAGGTTCCTGTAAAAGAAGCAGAGCAGCAGGCCGTGGCACTGCTTGAAAAGATGGGACTCACAGACAAGAAGGATGTATTCCCAAACTCGCTTTCAGGAGGGCAGAAGCAGAGAGTTGCAATAGCAAGAGCTCTTGCGATGAACCCGGAGGTAATGCTTTTCGACGAGGCGACATCAGCACTCGATCCGGAAATGGTAGGGGACGTGCTCTCTGTAATGAAGGAGCTTGCAAAGGAAGGCATGACGATGGTGGTTGTAACCCATGAAATGGGATTCGCAAGAGAAGTCGCAGATGATGTCATTTTTATGGAGGATGGGCTCATTGTAGATGAAGGAACGCCAGAGCACATATTCGACAAGACTGATAATGTAAGAACAAAAGAGTTCCTTTCAAAGGTACTCTAGTGAGAAAGGATGGACCAAAATGCCAAAATACATCTTTGATTATGGAAAAGGAGAAATATCCCTTGAATTAAACGAAGGAAACATATTAGGAGAACTTAGCGGAAACAGCAGGCCACCGCTTGAAGATATAGCGTCTGAGCTTTTTGATACATTCGAAAATCCGATAGACAGCGCTCCTCTCAGTGAGCTGGTTAAAAACGGAGACAAAATCACGCTTGTGATAAGCGACATGACAAGATTCTGGATGAGACAGGACCTTGTCATTGTGCACGTAATAGAGTATCTAAACCGCTGCGGCGTAAAGGACGAGGATATAACCATACTGATAGCAAACGGTACTCACCTTCCGGCGCCTCAGTCTGATATTGAAATCCTCGTGACAAAGGAAATAGCGGACAGGATAAAAGTGGTCAACCATGACTGCGAGTCAGAGGACCTCGTATATGTGGGAACGACCTCAAGAGGTACGGAAGTAGAGCTCAATCCGCTTGTGGTAAACCAGAAGACTATATGCCTTGGAGCAGCAGCGCACCATCTTATGGCAGGCTTCGGGGGAGGCCGCAAGAGCATACTCCCTGGAGTGGCATCAGGAAAATCCATTGCTCAGAACCATCTTCATGCGCTTTCACCGGATCAGCCCTGCTCAAATCCGCTCATAGGAAACAGCAGGTTAGAAGGAAATCCGCTCAATGAAGATATGTGCGAAGCGGCAGCCATGGTAAACCCTTTGTTCATAATAAACCTTGCCATGAACCCCGAAGGAAAGCTCTGCAGGATATTCTCAGGAAACTGGATGAACTCCTGGCTGGAGTGCTGCAGATATGTGGATGATATGTATACACTGGAGATACCTGAAAAAGCGGATATAGTAATTGCCGGATGCGGAGGATACCCAAAGGACATGTCCATGTATCAGTCCACAAAAGTAATAGACAACGTAGAGTCAGCAGTGAAGGACGGCGGCATACTGATACTGATTTCGGAGTGCATAGACGGAGGCGGACCGGACGAGTACTTTGCATGGAGCAGGCATATCGAGACAGGAAAGCTTGATGAGGAGCTTAGAAAGAGCTTTACGATCCCGGGATATATTTTCTATCAGAACTGTGAGATAGCGCAGAAAACAAGGATATACATGATATCAGGCATTGATCCCAAGCTGCTTGAGCCAATGGGTATAACGAGCTTCAGGACTTCTCAGGAGCTGCTTGAAAACATAAGCCTGAAAGACAAGAGCATATATATCATTAAAAAAGGTGGTACGATAATCCCGAAGGTGATGAAAAAGTAAAATAGTACAAGCAGAGAAAGGCACTATATGAAAAGTTTAATATCAGGAAGATACCAGAAGTCAGAAAAAACAGCTATGGGCGAGGTTTTTGACTTTCTGAAAAAATATGATGACATAATAAACCTCAGCATAGGAGATCCGGACATAATAACTGATTCATCTGTAATAGAGCGTATGGCAGAGGATGCGAAGGCCGGACACACTAAATATACGGATTACAGAGGCTACCCTGAGCTTAGAGCCGAAATAGCAAAGTTCTATAAGGAAGAATACGATGCAGACGTTGACGATTCGGAGATATTTATCTCAGCAGGAGGCTGCGTGAGCATGTATCTCGTAATGGAGGCGATACTCAATGACGGAGACGAGGTAATAATACCTGATCCGTATTTTGTACCGTATCCATCTCAGGTGGAGCTTGCAAGAGGAAAGGCAGTAATGCTGCCTACCTATGAAGATGAAGGCTTTCAGATAAATATAGACAGACTTGAAAAGCTGGTTACAGAAAAGACGAGAGCAATAATACTCAACACCCCCAACAATCCTACAGGATCATGCCTCAGCCTCGAAACCATGCATAAGATAGCAGAGTTTTGTGAAAAGCATGATATCATAGTTGTTGCGGATGATATATACACGGCATTCTCGTTTGACTCGGAATTCGTCCCTATAATGAATATAGATTCCATGAAAAAAAGAACCATAACAATCAACAGCTTCTCAAAAAACTTTGTTATGACGGGTTTCAGAGTTGCAAACATAATAGCTCCCGAGGAAGTGATACAGACCATTCAGAAGATAAATGAGAATGTAGTATTCACAACGCCTTCAGTATCTCAGAGAGCGGCGCTTCATGCGCTCAGTATGAGGCATCAGATACAGCCTGCCATAATCGATGAGTTCAGAGAAAGAGTCAAGTACTGCAGACAGAGAGTGAGCAGCATAAAGAATATGAGCGTGCTGGAGGAAGGCGGAAGCTTTTATGTGTTCCCAAACATAAAGGCGACAGGGCTTTCATCCAATGAAGTCACAAAGCTCATGATGGAAGAGGCTCATGTGCTCGTGCTTCCCGGAAATGCATTTGGTAGCTGCGGAGAGGGATATATTAGGATTTCATGTACCGTAGGAATAGAAAAGCTCAGGGAAGCTTTTGACAGAATAGAGAAAATGAAAATATTTTCATAAAAATGAAGGAATTTTTTCCTTCTTTTTTTTTAATCAGAATATATCTATATGATAAAATATAAAGTATAATAAAATGATTAAAGAAGATCAGGGAGGAATTTATGAAGCTTAAAATAGGACTGGCTCAGATCAGCGTATCCCATATAAAGGAAGATAATCTCAAAAAAGCTGAAAATGCGATAGCGCTTCTGGCTTCAGACGGAGCAGACATAGTAGTCCTTCCGGAGATGTTTTCCTGTCCATACATCACCTCCGTTTTTTCCGAATTTGCAGAGCCTGAAGGAGGACATACTTGGCAGAGGATGTCTGAGGCTGCACGAAGGAGCTCTGTGATACTCGTGGCGGGCTCTGTGCCGGAAGAATGTGAAGGCAGGATTTACAACACGTCCTTTGTGTTCTCAAAGGATGGAATCCAGATTGGAAAGCACAGGAAGGCTCACCTGTTTGATATTGCAGTAAAAGGCGGTCAGCATTTCAGGGAATCGGACACGCTTTCGCCCGGAAACAGCCACACAGTCGTTGATACTGAGCTGGGGAAAATAGGGATCGCTATATGCTACGATTTCAGGTTTCCCGAGCTTGCGAGGAAGATGACGCTTGAAGGAGCAAGAATACTCATAGTCCCGGGCGCATTCAACATGACGACGGGTCCGGCTCACTGGGAGCTGCTGTTCAGGCAGAGAGCGGTAGACAATCAGGTATACTGCATAGGAGTCGCACCGGCAAGGGACTGCGGCGGAGCATATGTGTCCTATGCAAATTCAATAGTGACTTCACCGTGGGGAGATATAGTGGACAGGCTGGGAGAATCAGAGCAGCTGCTCATATCCGAGATAGACCTTGACTATGAAGCAGCGGTAAGAGAACAGCTTCCACTGCTCAGGCACAGGCGCGAAGAGCTGTATTAGAATTACTGGGAATTTAAAATAAAAAATTAACAAAAAAATCTTAGATATGTTATAATCAGAAGGAGTAATTATGTTGACAGGTACGATAGTTAATACATTAGCAATAATAGCAGGAGCAATGATAGGAGTAATAGCAAAAAAAGCGATACCGCAAAGGATGGGAGATCTCGTAATGAGCGCTATCCCGATTGTCGTGATGGTACTTGGGGTCCAGTTTGGGATTGCCAGCTCAAATATACTTATAGTGATAGTGAGCCTCGTTGTCGGAGGCATAATCGGAGAGTGGATAGACATAGACAGAAGGCTTGACGATTTCGGAGTCAGGATACAGTCAAGGATGAAGGGCGGGGACAGCAATTTCTCTGCAGCATTTGTCTCCACTACTCTCATATACTGCGTGGGATCCATGGCAATACTG
Source organism: Clostridia bacterium (assembly GCA_009929415.1). Classification (GTDB taxonomy): domain Bacteria; phylum Bacillota; class Clostridia; order Peptostreptococcales; family Filifactoraceae; genus Proteocatella. The sequence goes on from SAAM01000019.1 coordinate 14,272, forward strand.
GGCTCGATAGAGAGCGGAATAAACGGCAACCACACCATACTCTACACCAAGTCACTGATGGACGGTATATCAGCGATATTTTTTGCATCCACTCTTGGCGCAGGCGTGATTTTTTCGGGTATCAGCGTATTCATATATCAGGGAATACTGACTGTGCTCGCCGGATATATTGGACCATATCTTTCTCCGGAGGTAGTGACTGAAATGAGTGCAAGCGGAGGTATACTTCTTATAGCGCTTTCATTCACTATTCTTGGAATAAAGAAGATAAAGGTCGCAAATCTCCTGCCCGCTATATTTCTTCCTGTGATATTGATGCTCTTCATGAAGTAAAATAATATCTTTCGGAAAGGGATAAAAATGTTTGAAGATTGTTTTCTTTGCAGTACTGAACGCTCTGTAACAGAGGAGCGTATCATTGAAAGCCTTATTGAACATATAGATGAAATAGTAGTTATATTCGATGAGAACGGGATCATAAGGAAAATGAACTCGATCTGCGATGAGATCCTGCCATTTACAAGAGCAGAGGTTACGGGGAAGGATATCTATCAGCTCATGGACTTGGGAGAGGTAAGCGAGCCCATAATAATCAAGATGCTGGAGGCCAGAAAGAAGGTATACAAGAACATAATATACCCTACAGGCAAAATGATCGCATATACGGCCATTCCCCTGTTTGATTCAGATGACAACATAAAGGGCGGAGTGCTCACCGGAAGGGATATCTCTAGAATCGCAAAGCTTGACAGGATAAAGCGGTATAATGAAAATGAGGCTCCTGACGCTGACGAGATACAGGAGGCCAGAGAGTATGTGAGCATAAGCCGGGAAATGAAAAAGGTCAAGAAGATGATACTCAGGGCAGCCAGGTCGGACTCGTCCATATTCATAACAGGCGAAACCGGAGTAGGAAAAGAGGTAGTCGCAAGATACATACACAATAACAGCTCAAGAAGGGAAAAGCCCTTCATAGCCGTCAACTGTGGCGCGATTCCGGCAGAGCTCATAGAGTCAGAGCTTTTTGGATATGAGGAGGGAGCTTTTTCAGGAGCAAGAAAGCGCGGAAAAGAAGGAATCATTGAGCTCGTGGATGGAGGTACGCTGTTCCTGGATGAAATCGGAGAGCTGCCATATGAAATGCAGAAAAAGCTCCTGAGGGTAATACAGGAAAATGAGGTCACGAGAGTAGGTGGCGTAAAGCCGAAGAAGATAGATGTCAGATACGTGAGCGCTACGAACATAACGTCCGAAGAACTCCATAATCCAAAGAAATTCCGTCAGGACCTGTACTTCAGGCTGAGCGTAATACCTATAGGAGTTCCTCCGCTGAGGAGCAGAAAAGACGACATAGTACCTATGTGCAATCATTTTCTGGAGATCTTCAACGAAAAATATCAGAGGAATATAAGGATAACAAAAAAAGTCGGCGACATACTTACCGAAAATCCATGGTATGGAAACGTAAGAGAGCTGAAGAATCTCGTGGAGAGGCTGGTTGTGCTCTCAAACAGCGATCTGGTGGGAGAAGATCAGCTGCGGATACTCATGGATCTTGACAGCGGGATGCATGAGAACATAAGCGCAGCAAGCATATGCGATGTCAACCTGCACGACTTTGAAGAGGTTTCCAGGCCATCCGTAGTGATAAATGGAGATATGAGCCTTGATGAGGCGGTAAGACATGTAGAGCAGACTATGATAAAAGAGGCAGTAGATAAGCATGGAAGCATCCAGAAAGCGGCGAGAGCTCTCGGGATAGATCCGAGCACCATACACAGAAAAATAAAAAGCGGGCAGATAGAAATATAAGCCTATTTCAAAAAGCCATTGCAACATGCAAGAAACTCTTGCACTTTGCAATGGCTTTTTGCATGTCAGGAATTTTTGATAATTAAAAAATAAACAATAAAATACTAAAATAGATTAATTTTTAACAAATTTCGAGCACTTCTAAACATTGATAAATGAATGTTAATAATAAAACAACATCAAACAAAAAACAATATTTAAAAAAGTTGGCACAACAATTGCGATATATATGGGCAGGATGATAAGAATACACATAAATAAATAATTTCAGGAGGCTTTTGTAATGGATAATGAGAAACTGATGTTAAAAGGGGTCAAAGTAGTTGAACTTGCAACCTTTGTTGCAGCACCAAGCTGTACAAAGCTGATGGCAGACTGGGGAGCGGACGTAATAAAAGTCGAGGCGCTTTTCGGAGATGCAATCAGAGGCATGGGAGGAACCTTCAATGCACCTATGACAGATGAAGAAAACCCGATGTATGAGCTTGAGAATGGAAACAAGCTTGGCATAGCGATAGACATCAAGGATGAAAAAGGGATGGAGATACTCTTCAGGCTTCTTGAGAATGCTGATGTTTTTGTAACAAACATCAGAGAGCAGTCACTGGCAAAGAGCGGACTTTCATATAATCAGCTCAAAGAAAGATTTCCAAAGCTTATACACGCACATATACTCGGATACGGAGAAGACGGACCGCTCAAGGACAAACCAGGATTTGACTATACAGCATATTTTGCAAGAGGCGGGGTAAGCATGTCGCTTATGGAAAAAGGAACATCTCCAGCGAACACAGCGGCAGGCTTTGGAGATCACTATGCAGGAATGGGACTTGCGGCAGGGATACTGGCAGCGCTATACAGACAGGCAAAGACCGGTCAGGGAGAAAGAGTAACACTCAGCCTTTATCACGCAGCGCTTTTTGGAATGGGGCTTATGATAACTACTTCACAATATGGAAATGAAATGCCGCTTTCAAGAAAGGTGCCAAACAACCCGCTTATGACTACATACCAGTGCAAGGACGGAAGATGGATACAGCTGGCACTGATACAGTACAACAAGTGGTTCCCAAAATTCTGCAAGGTTATAGAAAGAGAAGACCTGATAAATGAAGCAAGATTTAACAGCATAACAGCAGTAGTTGACTGCGTGGACGAGCTGGTTGCCATAGTTGAAAAAGAGATGATGAAGAAGGAACTTAGCGAATGGTCAGCGCTTTTAGAAGAAGCGGATCTTCCGTTTGAAAAGCTTCAGACAGTAAACGACATACTCGACTGTGAGCAGGCGTGGGCAAACAGATACCTTTTCAAGACAAGATACTCAAACGGAAACGAAGGCATACTGGTAGATACTCCGGTAAGATTTGAGACTATGGGAATCAAGGAGTACATGTCGGCTCCAAAGCTGGGAGAGCATTCAGCGCATATCCTTGAAAACATGGGATATACAGCGGATCAGATTTCAGAGCTTCAGAGCACTGGCGTAATAAAGTAAGTTAAGGATGAGGATGAATATATGTATACAATGGGATTAGACAT
>SAAM01000218.1 GCA_009929415.1 Clostridia bacterium
ATATATGCTGATGTCAGGTAAACTTCAGATAGTAGTCCTGCACACGTTAAAATATAGAGACACCTCCCTGATTTTACAGGGATACTCCAATATATACGGAAAACACAGTTTTATAGTCAGGACAGGCAAGGGGAAATCATCCAAAGCAATGATATCTCAATTGCACCCTCTTGACATAATAGATGCGGAACTTGTACCGGGAGGCAAAGGAGAGATGCCTGTTATAAAGGAGTTTACTCCCGCTTACAGGCTTGAGGCTATCAGGTGCAATATGGACAAATGCTCCATTGCAATGTTCATTAGTGAGTTGATTTACCGAACAATTAAAGAGGTGGAGTCTGACCCTGATCTCTACAGATTTATCAGAGATTCTGTCTTGCAGCTTGAAAACCTCGGATCCGGCTTTGCGAACTTCCACCCTTGGTTTGTTGTTGAAATGTGCAAAAAGACCGGTTATGACCCGGTTTTGTCAGAAGCCGAGTTTCCGGGAAAGAGTTCCGAAATTCTGGCAGCACTTTTGAATACAGATACGGAGTGTTTATCATCGCTCAGAATAAACGGCAAAGAGCGATATATATTTATAAAAGATATGCTCAACTACCTCAGCAATCATATTGGCTATACACTCGAGATTAAATCCCTTGAGGTACTCCACCAGGTATTGGGACAAGAATAGAGACTTATGTCATTTACAACATTTATATTCAGACAGCTTTCAAAAGGAAGACTTGCAGTTCTCGATAAGACAAGGCAGGATCCCCGGCATTTTCAAAGGGAGTGTTTCGACAGGCTCTTATCTGCCGGTAAAGAAACATCTTTCGGGAAAGAGCACAATTTTTCTTCCCTTAAGAGTATCCGTGACTTTCAGAAATCTGTTCCACTGAGGAACTACGATGCTTTCGAACCATATATAGAAAGATTAAGGGCCGGTGAAGACTATGTGCTCTGGAACCAGAAAGTAAAATGGTTTGCAAAGTCCAGCGGTACAAGTTCATCAAAAAGCAAATTCATCCCGATAACAGAAGAATCTCTGTACAACTGCCACTACAGCGGCATGAAGACTCTTCTTGCAAGCTATACTGATACAAACCCCGAATCCAGCATATTTGACGGCAAGGCTCTCACCCTGGGAGGAAGTGCCACGATTGATGAAAGAGGCATCGGAAACACATCTTACGGTGACCTGTCAGCAATATTATTGAAAAATTCCCCTTCGTGGGCTGAATTAAGGAGAGTCCCTTCAAAAACGATTGCACTCATGTCCGATTTCGAAAAAAAGGTTGAGGCGATGAGTCGTGCGGCTGTTAATGAGGATATTACAAACTTCTCGGGAGTTCCTTCGTGGAATCTTGTGCTTATGAATAAGATTCTTGAGATCTCCGGTAAGAACAATCTGTTGGAAATCTGGCCGAATCTGGAGCTTTTCATGCATGGCGGTATCAGTTTTGATCCATACAAGGAGATATACCGGAAGCTAATTCCGACAAGCAAGATGAACTACCGTGAAAACTACAACGCCTCGGAAGGGTATTTCGGATTTCAGGATGACCCTGCCGATGAATCGATGTTGTTGTTGGTAGACAATGGCATTTTCTACGAGTTTATACCGATGGAGAAGCTTGATAAAGCACTGAAAGCTGAATTCATAGATTTCGACACAATAGAAAGTGTAGAGAAGGATATAAACTATGCAGTAGTTCTGACTACCAACGGAGGGTTGTGGCGTTATCTGCTGGGAGATGCTATAATGTTCACAAGCATGAGGCCTCATAAATTTGTAATAACTGGAAGAACCCAGCTATTTATCAATGCTTTCGGCGAGGAGTTGATGATAAATAATGCTGAGAAAGCTCTTGCCAAAACATGTTCAGAAAAAGGGGCAGAGGTCTCCAATTATACTGTTGCGCCGGTTTTTATGGAAAACGGAGGTAAAGGCTCACACCAATGGGTTATTGAATTTGCAAAAAGTCCTGTTGATCTTGAGGGTTTTGCCGAAGAACTTGACAAGAATATAAGTTATTTCAATTCTGACTATGAGGCAAAAAGAAGAAACAATGCCACTATGGTCCGTCTGACAATCACGCCGGTTGCCACCGGGACCTTTTATAAATGGATGGGGAGCAGAGGAAAGCTCGGCGGACAGAATAAGGTTCCGAGACTATTCAACAAGAGAGACTATGTCGAACAATTACTTGCAATCAATAAAGGAGAGGATATTCAGAATTGATTCTCCTGAAGAGTTTAATGGAATCGCATTAGAGATATTCCGTCATCAGTCTTTTGAATGTGAACCCTATAGACAGTATATAGAGTTAATCGGAGTCGACGCTTCCTCCGTGAAAGACGTGATGAGAATTCCATTTTTACCTGTTCAGTTTTTTAAAAGTCACCGAATCTACTGTGTGGCTGAAGAGCCTCAGAAACAATTTACAAGCAGTGCAACAACCGGCATGGTTCCATCTGTGCATTACGTTGCCGATCTCTCCATTTATCAGGAGAGTTTTACAAAATCGTTCTCAATGGCTTACGGAGATCCTTCAGAATATGCAATACTGGCACTTCTCCCTTCATATCTTGAGAGAGAGGGATCGTCGCTTGTATATATGGCAGATTCTCTGATAAGGCAGTCCGGCAATATTCACAGCGGTTATTATCTGTATAACCACAACGATTTTTATAATAAGTTGGAAGAGCTCCGTGAGAAAGGTCAGAAGACGATACTGCTTGGAGTAAGCTTTGCCCTGCTTGACTATGTCGAGAAATTCACCTCTGTTTTTCCGTCACTGACAGTGATTGAGACAGGCGGGATGAAAGGCCGGGGTGTAGAGTTACCAAGAGAGGTTATTCATGAGAAACTCAGGAAAGGATTCGGAGTTGAGCACATTCATTCCGAATACGGAATGGCTGAACTTCTCTCACAAGCATATTCTAAAGGTAATGGTTTGTTTGCAACACCTCCCTGGATGAAAGTTTTAATCAGAGATCTGAACAACCCGTTCAGGCTAATTGAAGATGAAAAACTTGGAGGAATAAACATAATAGACCTGGCTAATGCAGGGTCCTGCTCATTCATAGAGACTCAGGATATGGGAATAAAAACAGCCGGGAATCTTTTCAGTATTCCCGGCCGTATAAAAGGTTCAGAGTTGAGAGGTTGTAACCTCCTGATAGGTTAAAATCAACCTTGCAAAGCGTTCAAATACTCCTCAATCTTCTTTTCCATATCAGCAGATAACTGCTCTTCACCACAATTCTTGAGTATATCAGCCAAATGCAAGATATAGGTAAGATTTTGCTCAATATCGTATTTAGAAAGATACATGCCCTTATACTTTTTAGAGAATAGATCCAGAGCCTTATATGTCTCATCAATAAAGCCATTTATTAGGGCAACACCTTTTTCTCTCTCTCCTGCCTGTAAATAAATCTCAATAGCCTCCATAATCGAAATCTCATTGAGAGACGGCATTAATGAGCAGTTAAGAGGGAATTGTGACGGTATAAAAT
>SAAM01000219.1 GCA_009929415.1 Clostridia bacterium
CTTTCTGCAAATCCGGACCTGATACTTCTGGACATAATGCTCCCTGGAATGAACGGGTTTGACGTGTGCAAAAAGATAAGGGAGACATCAAATGTTCCTATAATAATGGCTACGGCAAAGGAAGAGGAAGTGGACAAGATACTCGGGCTCGAATTTGGCGCAGATGACTACATCACGAAGCCTTTCAGCGTGCGCGAGCTCACAGCCAGAGTTAAGGCAAACCTCAGAAGGACTGCCATGCCTGTCACAGCTCCTGAACATGACGATCATTCAAAGGATCTCATAAGCAGCGGCGATCTTTCGATAAATGTCTCAAAATATGAGGTCACTAAATCAGGCGACCCTGTGCCACTTACAGTACGGGAGTTCGAGCTGCTCAAATTCCTTGCCACTCAGCAGGAGCAGGTATTCTCACGCGAGCAGCTCCTCGAAAGAGTATGGGGATATGAATACTTCGGAGACATAAGGACTGTGGATGTGACAGTCAGGAGGCTGCGTGAGAAAATCGAGGATGACTCCGCAAAGCCTTCATATGTAATGACCAGACGTGGCGTCGGCTATTATTTCAAAGGTGAATGAGAAAGTCAGGAGAATAAAGAGTGTTTAAAAGTATACGCTGGAAACTGAGTATACTGTACTTTGTTCTGGTCTTTATTGCAATGGCCATCGTCGGCATATTCATAACCGACCGCCTGGAAGATTACAATCTGGATATTGTGCGTCAGAACCTGGTGTCTATTTCAAACAACACCATAAGAAGTATAATACCCGATTCGGACCTTCCCGATGCAAGAGAGTCCATACAGGACAGTATCGACATGATCACGCTTCCCATAGGCTACAGCATTTCAATAGTGGATGCGCTGGACTACAGCGTCATAGCATCTTCAAACGACAGCTTTACGGGAAAGAACAGCCTTGATGTCCTCGACAGAAAGGTCATAATGAGCAGCCTCACCCAGAAATCATATGAGCTCGATATCGTAAATCCGGCTCCGGGAAGCCCCATGGTAAAGATAATGGCGTTTTCCTTTATAAATGATGCAAATGGAGGAGGCTACATCATATATTCGAGTGCGAGCCTCGAAGGAGTCTACGCCTCGCTCAACACCGTCACGGATGTATTCCTCACTGCAACTCTCATAGCGCTTATCGTATCGCTTCTGGTAGGATTTCTGATATCAGGCTCTATAACTACGCCAATAAATGAACTCAACCTTAAGGCAAGCCTTATCGCAAAGGGAGATTTCTCGCAGAGGGTCAGCAATCACTCGAACGACGAGATAGGAATGCTCGGAAACACCTTCAACTATCTGACAAAACGGCTTGACAATACACTTGTTGAGATATCCTCAGAGAAGAGCAAGCTTGATGCGATAATAAACAACATGGCTGACGGGCTTATGGCTCTGGATGAGCATGGATTCATAGTCCTTTACAACAAGGCTCTGCTCAAGCTCCTCAAGGCCCGCGACATAGATATATATGGAAGCTCTGTCCACGACATGGCGCTTCAGACAGGTCTCAAAATCTCATTTTCTGCAATAAAGAAATGTGTTTTTGATGAAAGCACAAATCATCTGGTAGTAAATGTCGGCGATGACAAGATCCTGAGGATATCTCCTGCCTATTACAGTGATGATGCCAAGAAGCAGACGGGCTTCATCCTTGTTTTTCAGGACATCACTGATGCTCAGAGGCTAGAGAATATGAGGAAGGATTTCGTAGCAAACGTGTCTCATGAGCTAAAGACCCCTATAACAACTATTAAGTCCTATGCAGAGACCCTTTCGAGCGGAATCGTCACAGAGCCTGAAATAGTGAGTGAATTCCTCAGCGTCATCGAAAGTGAGGCTGACAGGATGACTGCCATAGTGAGGGATCTCCTCCAGCTGTCTCATTTCGATTTCAAGAAGGCTCAGTGGAGCTTTGAGCGCCATCCTATTGAAGATATAATAAAGGAATGCATAGAGCATCTTAAGATATATTATCTTGAAAAAAATCAGACCGTAAATCTAACGGCGGCAGATAATCCGAATATTCTCGTGGATAAAGCCAAGATCAAACAGGTTATACTGAACATACTTTCCAATGCAATAAAGTACACCCCAGAGTTCGGAAGTGTGGATATCTCTGTTGATACTGTGGACAACTTTGTAGATATCTACATCAGCGATAACGGGATAGGCATCCCTGAAGAGGATATTGATCATATATTCGAAAGGTTCTACAGGGTGGATAAGGGTCGTTCCAGACAGCAGGGTGGAACTGGGCTTGGGCTTTCCATAGCTCAGGATATAGTCACTGCTCACGGCGGCACTATAAGCGCTTCATCAGAAATCAACAGGGGAAGCACATTCAAGATAAGCCTCCCTGTGGATAACGCCTGAGGGATATCTGAATGAAAGGGTTTAAATGTGTAAATCATTTTTAACTACTATGTAACCTGTTTGTAACATGAGCATAGTATAATGTTAGAGTGATGTAAGTATATATTAATGGAGAAAGGAGGTTGGCTGAATGAAAAAAGCAATCAGATTATCACTGATGACGATGTTCATATTTATTGCGTTCACTGCCATGTCATTTGCAGCGCCGGCAGACAGCATATCAGCTGATACTGTTCAGAAACTATCGGAATCATTCAATTCAGAGCGCAGCGTCATCAACAAGCCAAAGGATTTTGTACTCGCTACGATAGATGACAATGTCATAATATCCGGAATGGGAAAAGAAGGCGACAGGATAACTGTATCGCTCTACACAAGATCTGGAGATGAGTATGTTCCAATGAAGGATTCTATAGACTTTGAAATAGGACCAATCGGAGTCTTCACACAGGAGATTTCCCTCAAATATCAGACTTCAAAATTTCCAGTTGAGTCAAGGATTTCCAAGGATACGCTTGTAGTCCTCACACTCAAAAGAGGTGATTCCGTTCTAAGGGATTACAGAGTAATAAAAGCTTCAGACAAAAATGATCTTCAGGAATCTCTAAGTACCTTGAGGAGTACAGGTTTCAGCACTTTCTCAGCAACGTCTGCTGTAAAGCCTTAATTTAACTGAAGGATGCCGATATGAATAAAAACCAGCTACGGAACTCTGCTATAATTTTTTTATTGATATCGTCGATAGTTCTTCTGTCCGTAAGGTTTGAATTGTTTGTCTCCCCTTCTTCCGTCACCGCAACGACTTTCGATGCCGTCGGAGTTGAAGGAATTTTAAAATCTTCTGTCAGGCCCACATCAATCATAATAAGATATGGAACCAACAACGTAACCAAATTAGTAGACAAGGATGGATTTTATTATCAGGAGGCGCGCATAGTGCTGAGGGATTCTTTGAGTGATATAACTGGAATTTCGGAAATTCCGGAAGAAGAATATCGTGAAACGAAGATTTCCAAGAGCATTCAGCTCGATTTTGAACCTGCTGTCAATCAAAGACTCCTTTACGGGAGTCTTTTTTTAGAAGACGGAAGCTTTGGCGATTTTGAAAA
>SAAM01000220.1 GCA_009929415.1 Clostridia bacterium
AGAGGATCTTCATCGGTAACCGTAAACAGGAGCGACACGCCTGTAGCAAGAGGAAAAGGAATAGTAGTAGAAGCGGGAAGAGATATTTCCATAATCGCGAGCGGAAAGATGGTATCAACTGCGCTCGAGGTCAGGACGCTGCTGGCAGAAAAAGAAATAAATGCCGAAGTAGTGAATCTCAGATTCATAAAGCCGCTTGACGAGAATCTTGTAAGAAAGACAGCCTCAAAGACGGGAAGAGTAGTTATAATAGACGAAGCCCCGGCGGATGGAACGTTTGCATACAAGCTAATGAGCATGCTTCCTGAAAACACACGCACTCTCATAAAGACCCTGCCTGATGAATTCATAAGACATGGATCCGTGGACGAGCTTCTTAAGCTAAACCGTATGGATGCACAGAGCATAGCATCTGAAGCAATCGAAAAATTCTACGGCGGATATTTCAATCAGGAAAAAATTTCATAGATAACTGGCACAGGACATGCATCCTGTGCTTTTTTTTTGAAAAAACAAAAAAACATGTTGACATAACAGTAGAAAAGTAATATAATTTAATCAAATACGATTTGACAAAATTAAATTTTAAAAAATAGAAATAAAGATCAGGCCATATGGATGGCAAAAGTAAGGAAGTGAAAAAATGAAATATGAAGGACTAAAGCTTGAAAATCAGCTCTGCTTTCCACTCTATGCGCTTTCAAGAGAAGTCATAAAGCTGTACAAGCCTCTGCTTGACAAATATGACATGACATATACCCAGTATGTGACTATGATGGTGATGTGGGAATATGAAGAGATCTTCTTCAAGGACCTGGGACACAAGCTTCATCTGGACTCCGGAACACTCACTCCTGTAGTAAAGAAACTTGAATCCATGAATCTGGTCACAAAGAGGCGAGATGAATCAGATGACAGGCAGGTAAAGGTAGCTCTTACGGACAGAGGGAGAGCGTTGAAAGACGAGATGGCAGAAATACCATGCAGGATGTCGGAAAAATTCAGTGGAAACGAGGCTCTTATGCTTGAGCTTAAGAATAATCTCGATTTATTCCTGAAAATAATGTTTGAATGATTTTTATGCAATTGGAATATACTTAACTTATTATCATTTTGATTTGAGAAAGGAAGTAAAACATGAACATCTACGATTTTAAAGCAACAGACATTGACGGCAACGAGATAGCACTAAATGACTACAGAGGCAAAGTAATGCTCATAGTAAATACAGCGAGCAAGTGCGGATTCACTCCTCAGTATGAAGATCTTCAGAAGCTTCATGAAAAATATGAGGATCAGGGACTTGTGATACTCGGATTCCCATGTGACCAGTTCGATGATCAGGAGTTCGGAGAGAGCGGAGAGATAAAATCATTCTGCAGCCTCAACTATGGAGTTTCATTCACTATGTTCGAGAAGATAAAGGTAAACGGAAAGGATACTCACCCGGTATTCGCTTATCTGAAAGAGCAGGCACCTTTCAAGGGACTCGATCAGAGCAACCTTACAAACAAGATAATAGAGTCTATACTGAACGAGAAATTCCCAAGCTATACATCAGGAAATGAGATAAGATGGAACTTTACAAAATTCCTCGTAGATAGAGACGGAAAAGTGACAGAGAGATTTGAATCCTCAGTAAATCCGCTAGAGATAGAACCATCTATAAAAGAGCTTCTTTAATAAATTTTCATATCTGAAACCGATATCTTTATTATGATAACACCCCTCGGGCAGGAATTTATTTCCATATCCGAGGGGTGTATTTTTGCTCTGATTGAGTTTTTGATCAATAGATCTTAGAGCCTTGAGTCATCTGTCGATTCAAGGAAGGCATCTATATCCTTCATAACGCCGGCCACGCAGCCGTCTTCAAATGGAGATATGAGATTGGCTTCGCTTACGATGTCAACAAAGGATTTTGTGCCGCCGATTTCGCATATCCTCAGATAGTCCTGCCATCCGCCTTCCCTGTCATGCTGCATCTTTTTCCAGAACTGCAGTGCACATATCTGTGCGAGGGCATAGTCGATATAGTAGAAAGGATTTTTGAATATGTGCCCCTGCTTCAGCCACCAGCCTCCTCTTTCGAGGAAGTCGCAGCCTTCATAATTCTTGTGAGGCTGATATTTCTTCTCGAGCTCTCTCCAGGCAGCTTTTCGCTCGGAAGGAGACATCTGCGGATCCACATATATCAGGTGCTGGAACTCATCCACAAGCACTCCGTATGGCATGAACTTGACAGTGCTTCCCATGTGAGCATACTTGTATTTTTCGGTGTCTTCCCTGAAGAAAAGCTTCATCCACGGATAGGTTATGAATTCCATGCTCATGGAATGGATCTCGCAGCTTTCGTATGTCGGGAAATTTATCTCCGGAATATCTATCCATCTTGACTGATATACCTGAAAAGCATGCCCGGCCTCATGGGTGAGCACGTCTATGTCGGCATCCGTGGAGTTGAAGTTGGAGAATATGAAAGGCGCCTTGTAGTCTGGGATGTAGGTGCAGTATCCTCCGGCCCCCTTTCCCTTCCTGGTCTCAAGGTCCATCAGTTCGTGCTCCATCATGAACTCAAAAAACTCCTTTGTCTCAGGAGAGAGCTCACTGTACATCCTTATACCACCATCTATTATGAACTGGGCATCACCCTTGGGCTCAGCGTTTCCTGTCTCGAATTCGAAATTTTCATCAAAATATCTGAGAGAGTCAAGGCCCAGCCTTCTTCTCTGCCTTTCAAACAGCCTGGATGCACAGGGCACGATATGCTCGCTTACCTGGCTTCTGAATACGGAAACCATATCCGAGTCGTAGTCAGTACGCATCATCCTTATATATCCAAGCTCGGTAAAGCTCTCAAATCCAAGCTTGAGCGCCATGGAGTGGCGAACGCTCACAAGTTTGTCAAACAGCTCATCAAACCTTGCCTCGTTCTCTTCAAAGAAGCCGTAATAGAGGCGGCTTGCTTCTTCTCTGACATATCTGTCCTTTGATGTCATAAACGGCCCCATGGCAGAGAGATTTCTCTCCTCGCCTTCGAACATTATTTTTGCTGAGGCAAGAAGCCTTGTGTACTCAGAGCTCAGACGGTTTTCTTCCTTAAGCTCTTCGATTATGCACGGATCAAAAGCCCTGAGCGCATACTCCGCGATCTTCATGAACTGCTTACCGACCTTTTTCTCAAGCTCATCCCGGAATCTGGATTCGGTAACCGCCCTGTAGAACATGGAATTCAGTTCCTCGTACTGAGGAGATATCTCGTCCCAGTAATGCTTTTCAGTTTTATAGAAATCGTCATCGGTGTTAATGCTGTAGCGTATGCTTACCAGAGTCTCCATGGACTGGACATTGTTTCTGATCCTGTTTACCTCGTCCATGATTTTTATGAAATCCTCAAATGAAGCCGCATTGTTCATTGATTCGACACTGCTTTCAAGGATACTCTTCATGGCCATGAAATCAGGCCTTCTGTATTCAAATTCTTTAAATTTCATAG
>SAAM01000020.1 GCA_009929415.1 Clostridia bacterium
AAGTCCAGCGACATATTCAAGACCATAGAGGCCTACACCAAATTCGCACAGATGACAGACTATCCTCTGCATCTTGGGATAACCGAATCGGGAACCACAAAAAAAGGTACGATAAAGTCATCGATAGGAATCGGCCATATGCTACTGGGTGGCATAGGAGATACTGTAAGAGTTTCTCTTACTGCAGACCCCGTGGAGGAGATATATGTTGCAAAAGAGATACTGTCAGCACTTGAGCTTCAGAGGGACGGAATTAGGATAGTATCCTGCCCGACCTGTGCAAGGACAAAAATAAACCTCATTGAGCTTGCCGAGAGGATAGAAGAAAAGACAAAAAATATCAAAAAGCCGATAACAGTAGCCATAATGGGGTGCGCAGTGAACGGCCCGGGAGAGGCGAGCGAAGCAGATATCGGAATAGCAGGCGGAAGCGGAGAGGCTATACTTTTCAAGAAGGGCAAGATAGTAAGAAAGTTCAGCGAGGATGAGATAGAAGCAGTGCTTCTTAAGGAAATAGAAGACTATTAGAAAGAAAAGCCATGCAGAAAATAAAAGAGTACTTTCATAAAAACAGCATCTCACTGGAAAAAATATGTCTCTACAAAGAAGAAAAAAAGCTTGAATTCACGGCGAATTCAAAGCACATAGTAAGTTACAGGGATATAAGGACAATAGAGGAAAACTTCGTGAGAGAGAACCCGGACGTAAGCAAGGCTCTCATAAAGATAAAATACAGAGGAAACAAGGATAAAGCGCAGCTGCTTCAGGAATATATTCCAAATATAGAATATATGCTTGAGGCTTTTTGCCCTGCAGTGAAGTGCGGAAAGGACTTTATCGATATAAGATGCGAAAATGAGCCTGAAACTGAACTTACGCTCGACGTGAGGGATAAGATGGTGCTCAACAGCATAAAGACCAGGAAGATTGATTCAGAGCTCAGGAATATAATGGCCTATGATCTTGGACTGGATGTAAGGGTAAGCATAAAAGATGTCAGCGTGGCAGAAGATACGCTTGATTTCATGAACCGCAATTCTGAAATCCTGAAAAAGGAAGCAGCGGTCATAAGCAGCAAGGCAGAAAAAGTCAGAAAAACTGCTGCCCCAAGAAAGCAGGTAAGCGATGAAGATGTCATATACGGCAGGAAGATAAGCATTGAGACGGTAAAACTGACTACGGTAAGAGACATCACGCCAAACATAGCGTTTGAGGGAGAGGTTTTTGCAACCGACAAAAGAGTTCTCAACTCGGGAAAGGTGATACAGACATTCTCGGTAACGGATTTTACAAACTCCATACAGTGCAAGCTGTTCACTGACAGTGAGGAGGATATCGTAAAAAAAGGAGATTATATAAGGGTAAGAGGCGACGCGCAGTATGACCCTTATGCGAGAGAGCTCATCGTAATGGCAAAGGACGTAAACAAGGCAGACAGGCCTGTGAGGAGAGACCTTTCAAACGAAAAGCGAGTCGAGCTGCATCTTCATACCTCAATGTCCATGATGGATGCGGTTTCCAATGTCGGGGATCTTGTAAAGCAGGCAAAGGAATTCGGACACAAGGCTGTAGCCATAACTGACCATGGGATCGTACAGGCATTTCCAGATGCCATGAGCGCCGGGAAAAAGCATGAGGTAAAGATACTCTACGGAGTGGAGGCATATCTCATAGACGATCTGGCCATGGTGCTCAAGGAGCATAACGACCTTGGGCTCGACCAGACATTTGTCGTGTTTGATATAGAGACCACGGGGCTTTCGCCTTCCACGGACAAGATTACGGAAATCGGGGCAGTAAAGATTAAAAACAGGGAAATAACTGAGCGCTTCAGTGAACTTGTCAATCCTCAGATGCCCATACCTTCCAAGATAACTGAGCTTACAGGGATATCAAATGATATGGTAAGAAACAGCAGGACGATAGAGCAGGTCCTTCCTGACTTTCTTGAGTTCGCAGAGGGCAGCATGCTGGTGGCTCACAACAGCGATTTCGACACTGGGTTCATAAGAGAAGCCTGCAGAAGGCAGGACAGGACTTACAGCCTGAAGGCGCTCGATACTGTAGCTATTTCAAGAGCCCTGCTTCCGGAGCTGAAGAGACACAAGCTCAATGTTATCGCAAAGCACCTTGACATAAAGCTCGAGAATCATCACAGAGCCGTGGATGATGCCGAGGCCACAGCAAACATATTCCTCAGATTCATCGAAATGTTTGCCGAAAAGGGGATCGAGATACTTTCACAGGTAAATGAGCTCTATACGGACAAGGATTACAAAAGCAAGAGGCCAAATCACATGACCATACTCGTAAAGGACATGATCGGCCTCAAGAATCTTTACAAGATAATATCGATCGCACACATAGAAAATTTCTATAAAAACCCAAGGACGCTCAAAAGCGTCCTGAACAGGCACAGAGAAGGCCTCATACTTGGAAGCGCCTGTGAGGCCGGAGAAGTATATCAGGCTGTGCAGAAGAACCTTCCAGAAAAAGACATAGACAGGATAATATCATACTATGATTATATAGAGATAATGCCATGTGAGCACAATTCCTTCATGATAGCAAAAGGGATAGTGAAGGATGAAAATGAGCTCAGGGAGATAAACAAAGCGATATACAGACATGCAAAGCGAAACGGCAAGCCTGTAGTTGCCACGGGAGATGTGCATTACAAAGACCCTTCTGACGGCATATACAGAAACATACTCAAGGTAGCCCAGAAGTTCTCTGTAGAAGGAGAAGACAGAGCCTTCTATTTCAGGACTACAGATGAGATGCTTGAGGAATTCAGCTATCTCGGTGCAGATACAGCATACGAGGTAGTAGTGAAAAATCCAAACATGATAGCGGATATGATAGAGGACATAAAGCCGATACCTGACGGAACATTCGCACCCTTCATAGAGGGCTCAGATACTGAGCTCAGAGAGATGTGCTACAGAAAGGCCGAGAAGATCTACGGGAATCCGCTTCCGGAGATAGTGCAGTCAAGGCTGGACAGAGAGCTCAACTCTATCATAGGAAATGGCTATGCCGTTATGTACATCATAGCGCAGAAGCTTGTTACAAAATCCATAGCCGATGGATACCTGGTTGGATCAAGAGGCTCGGTGGGCTCTTCATTTGCAGCCACTATGAGCGACATCACAGAGGTAAACCCGCTATGCCCTCATTATGTATGCGCAAGCTGCAGATACAGCGACTTCATAACAGACGGAAGCTATGCCTCTGGGGTGGACCTTCCGGACAGGATGTGCCCTCAGTGCGGAAAGCCGCTGATAAAAGACGGCCATGACATACCGTTCGAAGTATTCCTCGGATTCGAGGGGGACAAGGAGCCGGACATAGACCTCAACTTTGCAGGAGAATATCAGCCCTGCGCCCACAAATACACAGAAGAGCTGTTTGGAGAGGATTATGTATTTCGGGCAGGCACTATAGGAACCGTCGCAGAAAAGACCGCATACGGATATGTCATGAAATATCTCGAAGAGACTGATTCTGTGGCCAGCGGGGCGGAGATAAGCAGGCTCAGGGAGGGCTGCACCGGGGTAAAACGTACCTCAGGCCAGCATCCGGGCGGAGTAATGGTAGTACCTGACTACAAGGATGTCTACGATTTCACTCCTATACAGTACCCTGCGAATGACCCGTCCAGCGGAGTAAGGACCACGCACTTTGATTATCACTCCATAAGCGGAAGGATACTGAAGCTGGACATCCTCGGCCACGACGTACCGACCATAATAAAGATGCTCGAGGATTTTACAGGAGTAACAGCGACTGACATAAAGCTGGATGATCCGCAGACCATGTCCATATTCACATCTACAGATGCGATAGGCTGCGATCTCAGCGAGATAAAATGTGATACAGGCTCTCTGGGGATACCTGAGTTCGGTACCAAATTCGTAAGGCAGATGCTTATGGATACAAAGCCTACAACCTTCGGAGAGCTTGTGAGGATTTCAGGACTTTCCCATGGAACAGACGTATGGCTCAACAATGCCCAGGAGCTTGTAAGAAGCAAGGTCACCACCCTCAAGGAAGTAATATCCACAAGGGATGACATAATGAACTATCTGATGCTCAAGGGTGTAAAGCCAAAGACCTCCTTCAAGATAATGGAGAATGTCAGGAATGGAAAAGGACTTACTGAAGAGCATATAGAGGACATGAAGGAGCACAGCGTTCCGCAGTGGTACATCGAATCGTGTCAGAAGATAAAATACATGTTCCCGAAAGCCCATGCCGCAGCATATGTCATGATGTCCTTCAGGGTTGCATACTATAAGGTCCATCACAAGGAAGCTTTTTATGCTACATTCTTCACCACGAAGATAGATGATTTTGATGCAGATATCATATGCAGAGGAAAAGAGCATGTGCTCGAAAAGATAAAAGAGCTTGAGTCACTCGGAAACAATGCCACGACAAAGGAAAAAGGCATGATGATAGTCCTGGAGGTCGCATATGAGATGTTCTCAAGAGGCGTGGAAATGGACAAGGTGGATCTGTACAGGTCGAGCGCCGCAAAATTCAGGATTGAGCAGGGCAGGCTGCTTCCACCGCTGTGTGCAATACAGGGACTGGGAGAGACCGTAGCAAGAAACATAGAGGCTGAGGCTCAGAGAGAATTCATTTCTCTGGAGGATTTCAGGACAAGAACGAAGGCCAACAAATCCGTTACAGACATACTGATAAGCCATGGCTGTCTCTGCGGTATTCCAGAGAGCAATCAGCTCACGCTTTTTTAAAAAACAGATGAATTTGAAAAAACAATTAAGATAAGGGAGATAAATATGAGTAAACTCAAAGTAAAGCTTATAGCACATACGCCTGACCCGGACAAGGTTGTCTCTATGGCTGCAAAACTATGCTATTCACCGATTGGAGTAGAAGAGATGTCGGAGAAGATAACCTCAGAGGAGGTTGAAAAGTTTCTCGGGATGCTCATAAGCCTCGGGCATGAAAGCCCGGTGGAGCACACCAGCTTTACCTTTGCGATAGAGGGAATATCAAGGGCATGCTCCCATCAGATAGTAAGGCACAGGATAGCTTCATATTCTCAGCAGTCTCAGAGATATGTAAGGCTTTCTGACTTTGAATATATAATCCCGCCTTCGATAGAAGCTGACGAGAAGGCGAAAGCGCTTTATATCAGGGCTATGGACAGGGCGCAGGAAGACTACAATGCCCTTGTAGAGGCGCTGATGAACGACGGAAGGACCGAAAAGGAAGCAATCGAAGATGCGAGATACGTATTTCCGAATGCCTGTGAGACCAAGATAGTAGTAACGATGAATGCGAGGAGCCTTTTCAATTTCTTTGAGCACAGATGCTGCGAGAGAGCCCAGTGGGAGATAAGAGAACTGGCATATCAGATGCTCGAGGAGTGCAAAAAAGCGGCACCGGTTCTTTTTAGAAAATGCGGGCCAAGCTGCTACACAGGTACATGCAAGGAAGGCAGGATGAGCTGTAAGCATCCGGAGATACCAAGAGGCAGAATAGAGAAGATGGGATTGTAATTTTAGATATCCACAGGAGAGAAAAGATGCAGATAGAAGGAAGAAATGCCGTACTCGAAGCCCTGAAAAATGGAAGGGAAATAGACTATATATACACCAAGAAAGGCGAAAACGAGGGTTCCATAAACAAGATAATAGGAAAAGCAAAGGACATGAAGATAATGATCAAGGTTGTCGACAAAAACAAGCTTGACGAGATGTCAGAGAGCAAGAACCATCAGGGGATAATCGCCGTAGCCAATGAATACAGATACTTCGAGCTTGAGGAAATACTTGAGCAGACCAGGGAAAAGGCAGGTTTCTTTCTGATTCTTGATGAAATAGAGGACCCCCACAACCTGGGAGCGATAATAAGGAGCGCAGAGGCAAGCGGAGTCGATGCGATAATAATTCCCAAAAGAAGAGCCTGTCAGGTAAATGCTACAGTAGAAAAGACTGCGGCCGGGGCAACCAGCCACATAAAGATAGTAAGAGTGACGAACCTTGCGCAGACGATAGAAAAACTAAAGGCGTCAGGAATCTGGATATACAGCGTGGACATGGACGGAGCTGACTATACAAAGACCGATCTCAAAGGAAAGATAGCACTTGTGATAGGCAATGAGGGAAAAGGAATATCAAGGCTCGTGAAGGAAAAGAGCGACTTCACTGTCAGCATCCCCATGAAAGGCCACATAAACTCACTCAATGCCTCAGTCGCAGCATCCATACTGATGTTCGAAGCAGTAAGGCAAAGAGGTTAGAGATGTGAAGAGGAAAATAAGAGAAGTACTTGTCGTAGACGGATACAATATCATAAATGCATGGGACGAGCTTGCAGAAACCGCAGAGACAAGCCTGGAGAACGCAAGAGAGAAGCTCAATTTCATGATAGCCGAGTATGCAGCATACAAGGGCATACAAAGCTATATAATATATGATGCGTACAGGGTGAAGACGGTGCTTCCAAGAGAAGAAAAGAACCGGAACATAACTGTCATATTCACGAAGGAAAACCAGACGGCGGACAGCTTTATCGAAAGATTCATACATGATTTCGAAGACAAGAGGAACACAATAATAAGAGTCGCCACTGATGACATGGCCGAGCAGAATCTCATCCTGGGAAAAGGCGCGAGCCGAATGTCAGCCAGAGAGCTTCACCTTGAAGTAAAGGACAGCCAGAAGAAGATAAGAGAAAAGATAAGCAGAAGGCATGTGAGCAAGAATACTCTGGATACTATACTTAATCAGGAAATAATCGACAAGCTTGAGGACATGAGGCGAGGAAAGTAATATACTGAATTCAAAGGATGGGGTGCGAGTGGAAGAGATTACAAAAAGCGGCAGAGAAGCTGCAAGCCATCAGGATGACCTTACAGTCATAAGCGCGCAAAAAGGGGATAAGGACGCGCAGGAGCTCATAATGAAAAAGTACAAAAATCTTGTAAAGAAGACTGCGAGCAGATATCACATGAGTGGCGCTGACAGAGAGGATCTGATTCAGGAAGGCATGATTGGTCTTTACAAGGCAATCAGAGACTATAATTCAGAGAAGAAGACGTACTTTCACGTATTTGCGCAGATGTGCATCACAAGGCAGATAATGACGGCTGTGACATCTTCAAACAGGCAGAAGCACCTTCCTCTGAATGATTACATCTCTCTGAGCACATCATCAGATGCAGGTGATGACGGTTTTTTCGAATACATGAGCCCAGCCTCATCAAAAGGGCCGGAGGAAATCCTTATTGAAAAAGAAGACAGCGAAAACATAAGAAGAACTATAAAGGAAAAACTTACCGAAAAGGAAGCCAGGATAGTCAATCTATACATGCAGGGATTCAGCTACTCTGAGATGGCAGAGATGACAGGCATAAGCGACAAGGGCATAAGCAGCACGCTTCAGAGGGTAAAGAAAAAACTCAATTCAAGGCAGCACAGACAGGATTAAATCTGATTTACAGGGACGTCTCATAATTCAGGCTCACAGGGGGCATTGATTATGAAGCGTCCTTTTTTAATACCTTAATGCTTGACAGAAAAGCAAAGCATAACTATAATTATAATTAATCAGACAGATTTTATGATTTCCTTACAAAAAGTTTGAAAAGGTTTTCATCAAGGGGTCTGTAAACTATACGGGAGAATAAAATGAAGATCCTCGAAGAATTCATAAGCAGGCTCGTCCCAAATCTGGCCGGATTTCTAGGAAGCAACTGCGAGGTAGTATTCCATGATTTTCGCAGAGGATATGATGAGACTGTGGTACTTATTGAAAACGGGCATGTAACCAACCGAAAGGTAAAGGACTGTCCTACAAATCTTCTGTTTGAGAAATTCAATGATAACATGATGGAAGGTTCACCGATTTATTTTAATACGTCAAAAGATGGACGTATTATCAAATCCTGCTCGACGATGATAAGAGATGAAGACGGAAAAATAACGGGGGCCCTTTGCCTTAACATGGACATAACGGACATGATACTTGCCCAGAATGCCATAAGCGCGCATACGTCCTATGACTCAAATGCAGCTTCAGAGGTCGTGTTTGCAAATGACGTGCAGGAACTCCTGGAGATGTATCTTACTCAGTGTGAGACCAGGTTTTCAAAGCCGGGAGCACTCATGAGCAGAGACGAAAAAGTAAGAGCGCTGGAATTCCTTGATTCCAGAGGGGTATTCATGATATCCAAGGCGGGAGTCAGGCTGTGCGAATTTTTCAATGTTTCAAAGTATACTCTGTATACTTATCTTGAAGAGGCACGAAGTCGTGGTAATGGAAATTTAAAGAAATAATCTTTTGCTGAAGGGAGATTAAAATGAACAGAGTCATGAAAACAATGGATGGAAATGAAGCAGCTGCATATGTATCATATGCTTTTACAGAAGTTGCGACTATCTATCCGATAACGCCATCCTCACCGATGGCAGAGCATGTTGACGTGTGGTCTGCAAACGGAAAGAAAAATATGTTCGGACAGAGCGTGAAGCTTGTAGAGATGCAGTCAGAAGCAGGAGCGGCAGGTGCGATGCACGGAGCGCTGGAGGCGGGAACTCTCGCTACTTCATATACAGCCTCACAGGGGCTTCTGCTTATGATACCGACCATGTACAGAATGTCAGGACAGCTCAAGCCCGGAGTGCTGCATGTGTCGGCAAGGACCGTTGGGACTCATGGGTTTTCGATATTCGGAGATCACTCCGATGTAATGTCATGCAGGCAGACTGGATTTGGGATGCTCTCCACAGGAAGCGTTCAGGAAGTCATGGACCTTTCGGGAGTGGCCCATCTGGCATCCATAAAGGGAAGAGTGCCGTTCATGCACTTCTTTGACGGCTTCAGGACCTCTCATGAGATCCAGAAGGTGGAATGCATGGATTACGCAGACCTTGAAAGACTGGTGGACCAGGATGCCCTCGAGGCCTTCAGAAAGAGCTCCCTTAATCCGGAAAGACCTGTTCAGAGGAGCACGGTAATAAACCCTGACGCATTCTTCCAGTCAAGAGAAGCTGCAAATCCATTCTACGACAGGCTTCCACAGATAGTTGAAGATTACATGAATGAAATAAATAAAATAACGGGAAGAAACTACAGGCTGTTCAACTACTACGGAGCTGAGGATGCTACTCAGGTAATAGTAGCCATGGGATCCGTGAGCGGGGCAATTCAGGAAACAGTAGATTATCTGAACAGCCAGGGAAGAAAGACCGGCTATCTTCAGGTACATCTGTACAGACCTTTCTCAATAAAACATCTCCTCAGAGAGATGCCGTCTACTGTAAAGCAGATTACGGTGCTTGACAGGACAAAGGAACCTGGCGCTTCTGGAGATCCGCTTTATCTTGATGTCTGCTCAGCATATATTGACTGCAGCGACAGGCCTCAGATACTCGGAGGAAGATACGGGCTTTCATCAAAAGACGTGACTACTGCTCAGATGGTGGCGGTGTTTGACAATATGAACAGCAATGAACCAAGAAATCAGTTCACAGTGGGAATAAACGATGACGTCACATTCAGATCGCTTGAGACAGGCCCTGAGCTGGACCTTTCATCTGAAGGGACAGTAAGCTGCAAGTTCTGGGGACTGGGCTCTGATGGTACGGTAGGAGCGAACAAGAACTCCGTGAAGATAATCGGAGACCATACAGACATGTTCGTACAGGCATATTTTGAATATGACACCAAAAAGTCAGGCGGGATAACCAAATCACACCTTCGCTTTGGAAAGCATCCTATAAGATCGAGCTACTATGTAAAATCCGCGAACTTTGTGGCATGCCACAATCAGTCATATATAAACAAGTATGATATAGTATCAGACATAAAGGACGGCGGAGTGTTTCTTCTCAACTGCACCTGGAAAGGCGAGGAGCTTGAAGACAGCCTTCCGGCTCAGGTAAAGAGACAGATAGCAGAAAAAAACATCAAGCTTTATACTATAGATGCCACAGGAATAGCAAAGGATCTTGGCCTTGGAAATCGTACAAATACGGTGCTTCAGGCCGCATTCTTCAAGCTTGCGGACGTAATACCGGTTTCAGAAGCGGTAGACTACATGAAAAAAGCCATCTACAAGACTTATGGAAACAAGGGCGATGATATCGTCAAAATGAACTATGCCGCAGTAGATGCAGGAGTTGAAGGCGCTGTAAGAGTAGAAGTTCCTTCCAGCTGGGCAAATGCAATAGAAGAAGCTATTGCAACTACAGAAAAGCTTCCAAGATTCGTGGAAGATATAATGATCCCGATGAACTCTCAGAAGGGCGATGACATCCCGGTAAGCGCATTCAGGGGAATGGAAGATGGCACCGTGCCGCTCGGAACTTCAAAATATGAAAAGCGCGGGATTGCCACAGATGTGCCTGTGTGGAATGTGGATAACTGCATCCAGTGCAACCAGTGCTCATATGTCTGTCCACATGCTGCGATAAGACCATTCCTTCTCACAGAGGAAGAAAAGTCAGCTGCCCCTGAAGGCTATGATACAAAGCAGGCTGTCGGAAAAGGGCTCGAAGAATATTCATACAGGATACAGGTAGATGTGCTTGACTGCACAGGCTGTGGAACCTGCGTACAGGTATGCCCGGCAAAGCAGAAGGCGCTTACGCTTGACTCGCTTGAGTCTCAGATGGACCAGACAAAGGACTGGGATTACTCTATGGAGCTTTCACACAAGGAAAATCCTGTGGACAAGTTCTCCGTAAAGGGAAGCCAGTTCGAGCAGCCGCTGCTTGAGTTCTCAGGAGCATGCGCGGGCTGTGGAGAGACTGCATACATGAAGCTCATGACACAGCTTTTCGGAGACAGGATGTATCTTGCCAACGCTACAGGATGTACTCAGGCCTGGGGCGCGGCAGCTCCTTGCGTGCCTTATACGGTGAACAGGGATGGACACGGCCCCGCATGGTCAAATTCGCTTTTCGAGAACAACGCAGAGTTCAGCCTTGGAATGTGCCTTTCAGTAAGGCAGCAGAGAGAAAGGCTTGCAATGAAGCTTGAGGAGCTCATGAGCATCACATCTGATGAAGCTCTCAGATCCGCAGTCGCAGAATGGCTTGAAAAGATAGATTCGAAGACAGAATCAAAGGAAATAAGCAGAAAGCTCACAGAAGCGCTCATAAGAGCAGAGCTCTCAGGCAAAGCCGCCGAGCTTAAGGATTATGCTCTCAGAAACAGAGAGCATATGGTAAAGAAATCCATGTGGATGTATGGAGGAGACGGCTGGGCTTATGATATAGGATACGGTGGCCTGGACCACGTGCTGGCGTCAGGTGAGGATGTCAACATACTGATAGTAGATACGGAGGTGTATTCGAACACAGGAGGACAGTCATCAAAGGCGACTCCTCTCGGAGCGGTGGCTCAGTTTGCAGCCTCAGGAAAGAAGATACAGAAAAAAGATCTGGGCCTCATATCAATGGCTTACGGATATGTATATGTTGCACAGGTAGCCATGGGCGCAAATCAGGCGCAGCTTATAAAGGCACTAAAGGAAGCCGAGGAGTATGACGGACCGTCCATCATAATCGCATATGCGCCATGCATAAGCCATGGGCTCGTGAACGGAATGGGAACCTCACAGCTTGAATCAAAGAGGGCTGTAGAGGCAGGATACTGGCATCTCTACAGATACAACCCACTTCTTGCCGAGCAGGGAAAAAATCCATTCATCCTTGATTCCAAGGAGCCTACAGCAGACTTTGAGGAATTCCTTATGGGAGAGGTGAGATATGCTTCGCTCAAGAGGACCTTCCCGGATCAGGCGAAGGAGCTGTTTGCAGCAGCAGCAAAAAAAGCCGCAGAGAAATACGAGACATACAGAAGGCTCGCTCAGGATTAGGCAAAAAAAAATATAAGATAATAAAATAAAGCAGAATAAAGCAAAATAAAGCAAAATAAAGCAAAATAAAACAAACGAATCCCCGTCATTAGAAATATATTTTTTCTGATGACGGGGATTCGTTTAACTTTACTCAGGATAAGAAGCTGTGCTACTTCGGCATATCCGCATATATAGCTACTATGTTTTCAAGTATTTCTACTGTCTTGTCCATTCCCTCAACGGTTATGTGCTCATAAGGCCCGTGGAAGGCATATCCGCCTGTGCCCAGGTTTGGACAAGGCAGACCCTTGAAGCTCAGGTTGGCGCCGTCAGTTCCTCCTCTTACGGGGATTATCATAGGCTCTATGCCTGCTTTTTCTACGGCAGCTGAAGCATTTTCTATTATATGGAAGCAGGGCTTTATCTTTTCGACCATGTTCCTGTACTGGTCCTTGAGAGTAAGTGAAACAGTGCCCTCTCCGTATTTCTCGTTCATGAGCTTTTCTATGAGCCTGAGAGTGGCTTTTCTGGCCTCGAGCACTGCAAGGTCATGGTCTCTTATTATATAATCAAGCCTTGCGTGTTCAACGCTTCCGCTTATGGATGTCATATGAAAGAATCCTTCATAGTCCATTGTATCTCGTGGAGTCTCTCCCGTAGGAAGCATGGAATTTATCTCTGTTGCTACCAGCGAAGCATTTATCATGGTATCCTTGGCTTCTCCGGGATGTACATTGAAGCCATTTATGTCAAAGGATGCGCTGGCTGCATTGAAATTCTCATATGATATCTCGCCTTCAGGACCGCCGTCTACGGTATACGCGAAATCAGCTCCAAATGCCTGTATGTCAAGGTGGTCAGCTCCTGAGCCAACTTCCTCGTCAGGCGTAAAGCCTATGCATATCCTTCCGTGAGGGATTTCATTTTTGATAAGGTTCTCAGCAAGAGTCATTATCTCGGCTATACCAGCTTTGTTGTCTGCACCCAGAAGCGTGCTTCCATCAGTTACTATAAGTGTACGGCCCTTGAGAGCAGGAAGGTGTGGAAATTCATCAGGGGATAGCACCCTTGAGCTTTCGCCAAGCACGATGTCCTCTCCGCTGTAATTTTCTATTATCACAGGATTTACGTTCTCACCGCAGAAGTCAGGCGTGGTATCGATATGCGCGATAAATCCTATGGCAGGTTTATCCTCATATCCGGGAGTCGCCTCAATGGATGCGTAGACATAGCATTTGTCGTCTACACGTGCATCTTTGACTCCAAGCGATCTGAGCTCATCTGCAAGGACATTTGCGAGATCAAACTGTATTCTGCTTGTAGGGACAGTTTCACTCTGGCTGTTACTTGAAGTATGTACTGTAACATAATTTAAAAATCTTTCATAAGCCTTCATTTTCTGTTTCCTCGTTTCGTTTGTTTATTTAAATACTGACTTTCCATAGTATAGATTATCACATATCGGGACATATTGCCATAAAATCTAACAATTAACAAACTCTATACATGGTCGCAGCCTTCATGAAGGCTCACTTTCTTAAGAAAATCTCCAGGCGGGACAAAGCTCATGTCGTAGTCAGCTCCGCATCTTCTCATCTCATTGAGCTTTATGAGGAGAAGGTTCATGTTGATATCCATGGCGCATGAAATCTGCAGTACATCGAGGCCTTCTCTGAGCATGGATTCAAGCTCGCATTCATCGATAAGTAAGTGGGCTGCAAATACATTAGCCTCATACTCCGGCCTTGAGGTCACGTCAAGTACCTGAAACTCACGAAATGAAGATTCGCTGCAGAGCTTCTGGTGAAGCCTGTCATGCCCTATCTCATGTGCAAGCACTAGACTTATGAGGCGGCTGCTGAGCCTTGAGTTTATGAGTATGCATCTTCTCCTGTTTATTATGGTGTACATTCCGAGGAGCTCTCTCAGGTCATCGAGGTAGTATATGTGTATCCCGAGCATCCCGGCAAGCTTTACAGGATCTCGCGTATCATATTTCCTTACGAGAGACTCGGCGAGGCTTCTTATGTTATTCAGGCGAGCCATCTGTCTCACCCCCGGTGTCGCTGCTTCGGGAATATTTGCGGTTCTCTTTCTTTGAATCCCAGTATATCTGCTGGAGAGCCTGCATTACAGCATCTTTGTCATTGTCTGACAGCCTTCCTCCTGCAAAAAGCCCTGCCACATCATTTATGATCTTTTCGGCCTGCTTCTGACCGCTGTATCCGTACTGCTCTCCGGCTGAAGTCACAAAGTCCTCATCCTCTGTCAGGAGGTAATTTATATCGACTCCGAGAATCCTTGAAAGCGAAAAATACACCTCGCGCTTTCTTGGATAGCTGTCCCCGAGCTCATAATTCTTGTATGTCCTCAGAGATACTCCTGCCATTTCTGCCATTTCTGCCTGTGTATAGCTGGATTTTTTTCTGAGCTCTCTGAGCTTGTCACAAAATTTCATAAGCGTCTCCTTCTTTTCAGTATATTTAAGTGCAATTAAAATGCACATAATATTTAATTCATCCTTGACAGGTGCATTTAAAATGCCTATAATGGTTCAAAGGGCATTTTGATTACACTTATGATATTACATATTGCACTTTTTGTCAAGGAGGAAGACTGATGCCTGAAAGGACGATATTACATTGTGACATGAACAACTGCTATGCTTCCATTGAGCTTATATCCAATCCGCAGTGGAGAGGAAAGCCTCTTGCAGTATGCGGCTCTGCTGAGGAACGAAGAGGCATAGTACTTGCAAAATCTGAAGAAGCAAAGAAATTCGGGATAAAGACAGGCGAGACACTCTGGCAGGCAAAGCTCAAGTGCCCTGACCTTATAACAGTAGAACCGCATTATGAGGAATATCTCAAGTACTCCAGGCTTGCCCGCAGCATATATTATCAGTACACAGACAGGGTTGAGCCGTTCGGGCTCGATGAATGCTGGCTTGACTGCACTGGGAGCATCAGCCTTCTTGGAAGCGGAGAGAAGATTGCGGAGGAGATAAGAGAGAGAATAAAGAATGAGCTCGGAATCACAGTGTCAATCGGGGTCAGCTTCAACAAGATATTTGCAAAGCTGGGAAGCGACCTTAAAAAGCCGGATGCAGTAAGCTTCATAGGAAGTACTGATTTCAGGCGCAAACTCTGGAAACTCAGCGCATCAGAGCTTCTTGGAGTAGGAAGATCAACCGCTGAAAAGCTCAGGCGCTATGGAATAAACACCATAGGCGATCTTGCCGGGGCAGATCCGCGCCTGATGATGCAGATACTTGGAAAAAACGGGATACAGATATGGAATCATGCAAACGGACGCGACGAATCAGATGTAATGCCTGCAGGATACAGAGCCCCTGTAAAGAGCATCGGACACGGAATAACCTGCATCATGGATCTTGTAAATGATGAGGAGGTAAAGCTTGTTTTCCTGGAGCTGTGCCAGGATGTATCAAGGCGCCTCAGGGACAATCAGCTGAAGGCTTCAGGGGTCATGATATCAGTCAGGGATTCTACCATGGCCTGCAGGCAGTATCAGTGCATCCTGAAGATTCCTTCTCAGTGCTCATCTGAGATAACGAGGGCTGCTTCGGAGCTTTTTTCTAGAAAGTACAGCTGGGATGCACCTGTGAGAGCACTTGCAATATCGGCGATAAATCTCATGGACGAAGAGACGCCTTATCAGCAGGACCTTTTCTCAAACCACGAAAAGCATGAAAAGCTGGAGCGGGCCGAGAGAGCAATGCACAGCCTCAGAAAAAGATATGGAAAAAAATCCGTGACATATGCATCTCTCATACAGGATATAAAGATACCGGGAGAGCGGACCGACATCGTGGTACTTCCGACAATGGCAGGAAGATATTGATCATTGAAAAAACTGATACTGGCAATATAATATAACTGGAACTTATATATATGAAAAGAGGAAGAGAGAGAATAAATGAAAACTATAACTACTAAAAAAGGACAGGAAATAATTCTCAGATACCCTGCGCGTGAAGACGCAAAGCAGGTTGTTGAATTTTACAATATGGTCGGGGCGTAGACGGAATATCTTTCCTTCTGCGGCGGAGAATACAGGGTTACTCCGGAGCAGCAGGAGAAAATGATAGCTGAGGCAAACTCCTCAGAAAACAGCACTATGATACTGGCGGTTGCAGATGATGAGATAGTTGGAATCGGAACGATTTCTTCCAATCAGAAGATAAAGGGAAGGCATGTAGGCACCCTGGGGATAGTCGTGGCCGAGAAATACTGCAATACTGGTATCGGAAGGTCAATGATGGATGAGCTCATAATGTGGTGCAGGCTTAACGGAATAACCAGTAAGATATCCCTCGTAACCTCTCAGGAGAACAAGGGTGCAATAGCGCTTTATGAAAAATGTGGATTTGAAGCAGAAGGCATACTGAAAAACGAAATATGCATAGACGGCAGGTTTTCCAATCTTGTATATATGGGGCTCATGATATAGAGTCACCTTAAAATACTCCCTGAGCTCTCTGAGAGCAGTAAGGGAGTATTTTAATATTCGAATAGACGTCGTAATCTCATACTTATCTTTGGGTATAAATAAGCCAGGTGAATTTCAAGATATAAATTTCAGGAGGTAAGAGAATGAAAGGTTATTATCTGATGCCCCATCCGCCTCTAATAATTCCGCAGATAGGAAGAGGCGAGGAGAAGAAGATCGAATCCACTATAAAGGCCTGCACAGAGATTGGAAGGAGAATACGCGAAACAGCTCCTGGCACGGTCATAATAATAACCCCTCATGGGATGGTGTTCCGTGATGCGGTAGCTGTATATACTCAGGAGGAGATCAGCGGCGATTTAGGAAGGTTTGGGGCTCCCGGAATAAGCATGAGCCTTGAAACGGATACAGAGCTTGCAGACTTGATAATAGAAAACGCCGAAAAAGACGGACTTGCGGCAGTCAGGATTGGAAGCGGAGCAGGAAATCATTACGAAGACAGGGCTCAGCTCGATCATGGGGTCATGGTGCCGCTTTATTTTACCGGAGATCTGAAATTCAGGATAGTATGCCTGGCATACGGATTTCTTACACCGCGTGAGCTCTACCGTTTTGGTATGGCAATAGAGAAAAGCGTAAAAGAAACAGGCCGCTCTGCAGTCATGATAGCCTCAGGAGATCTTTCTCACCATCTGACAGATGATGGGCCATATAAATACAGTCCTTACGGGCCAAAGTTTGACAAGAGGATTACTGAGATAATATCTTCAGGAAATCTGGATGAAATTTTCAGCCTGGAGGAAAGAGAGACAAGAGAGGCCGGAGAGTGCGGTCTGAGGAGCCTCTACATGCTGGCAGGAGCGCTGGATGGAAAAACGGCAGAGGGAGAGCTTCTGAGCTATGAAGGACCTTTTGGAGTAGGCTATGCAGTGGCCGAGTTTCATTTCGGCGACGAAGCCGAGATTCAGGACCTTATGACAGAATCGGTCAGCCGCCATGTCAGGCGAATGAAAGAGGGCAGCTCTCATACGAGGCTTGCGAGGGTCAGCCTTGATTATTTTTTCAGGAATC
>SAAM01000221.1 GCA_009929415.1 Clostridia bacterium
ATTAAATTTAATAAAATATCGAAATCCGTAATAATTGTTACGGATTTTTTGTTTTTCATGTAGTATTATAAGGTTACAGAAACAGCTAAGACAAAAACAGCTTAAGAAAAAACGAATATAAATTGAAAACAATTACTGATAACCGATTGAGAAAAGGAGAACAAAAATGAAAGTAACTAAAGATATGATAATGGGTGAAATACTGAGAATGGAAATGGGACTTGCGCCGATATTCATGGAAAACGGAATGCACTGCCTTGGATGCCCTTCGGCGCAGCTTGAGACAATTGAAGAAGCTTGCTCTGTACACGGAATAGACGCGGATGCCCTCACTGCAAAGCTGAATGCTTACCTTGAGAAGAAACAGGCATAATTAACAGTTGATTGTCATTCAGGAAAAGGAGCATTTAAATGAGCGCATTTTTAGGACCGATACACCACTGGCTTTTTAACAAGATACAGTTTCAGGATCAGATGGTAGAGAACGTGATTGCCTATGCAGAGACTTTTGGCAGGGCGGAAAATTTAAGAGAGCAGCTTGCTGCAAGATATGGAGAGCTTGAGAAACAGCCTCTTGAAGAAATAATAGATGGAAGCAACATTCACGGATGGCTTCAGGACAGAGTCACAGTAGTAGAGAACAGGCTTGCGGCTACAGTTACTCAGCTGCTTGCAGAAGAGCCGGATAGAATAAATGACCTGAGAAGGATATTCTTCGAGTCAGGCAAGGAAAAAAGCGCGGCAGGAATAGACAGCGCAGCCATGATATACAGATTTCTCAGCGACAGCCTTCTTGACGGAATGCCTTGCGACAGAGCGAACCAGGTAGTGACTGAAGAAGATGACCATGCAGTATGGGTGAGAAATGTATGCGTCCACAGGCCTTACTGGGATGCTGCAGGAGGAGATATCTCGGTTTATTATGACCTGAGAGCATCTCTGATAGAAGGAATGCTTTATGGAAGCAGCTTTGAATATCACAGAACTGATGAAAATACTAATGAGATAAAGAAGAAATAAGAAGGAGAAACATATGAATAGCGTAGAGATACTTGTAAAAGAGCATGACAACATACTGGCGTTCCTTGGCGCAGTAAAGAATGCCTGCCTTAACATAATAGAGGGTCAGGAGCCGGAC
The DNA here is from genome assembly GCA_009929415.1 of Clostridia bacterium. Classification (GTDB taxonomy): domain Bacteria; phylum Bacillota; class Clostridia; order Peptostreptococcales; family Filifactoraceae; genus Proteocatella. The sequence goes on from SAAM01000221.1 coordinate 1,139, forward strand.
ACCGGAGATTTCAGGAAGATGATAGATTTTGTAAGAAATTATGCCGATGGACATCATCATGGAAAAGAAGAGAAATTCCTTTTCGACCACATGGTGAAGGAGCTTGGAAAGATAGGCAAGAACCTCATAACTCATGGAATGATGGTGGAGCATGACCTGGGAAGGCTATACATGTCTGATCTTGAAAAAGCACTCGACAGCTATGACGAAAAACCTTCTACGGAGGCAAAGCTTGGCATAATATCAAATGCTGCAGGATATGCTTCGCTGCTTGAGAGACACATCGAAAAAGAGAACACTCTCGTATTCAAGTACGCAGAAAAAACCTTCCTCAGGAGTCTATGGATAAAGTGAACGAGGACAGTGAAAGATTTGAAGAAAAGGCAATCGCCGATGGCGTTGTAGATAAATACATCTCCCTTCTCGAAGAAATGACTTCAAAATACAGCAGACAGTAAAAGACACATAAGAATATGAACCGTATATACCTTGGTAAAACTGAGGGATATACGGTTTTTTCATACATAGAAGCTTATTTTAGAAATATATTCCCGTACAAGCTCTTTTGGTGTATTATAAGAGTATAAAAGGGAAAAAAGGAGGTACTATATGGGACATAGAGAAAAACTGATTAATTTGATTGAAGAGAAAAACGGAATATTGCTTACTAAGGACGCAGAAGAACATGGTATTCCCAGAAAATATATGTCGATTCTTTCCAAAGAGGGATTGATTGAGAGGGTAGCTCAAGGAGTGTACCTATCTCCTGATGCATTTGAAGATGAGATGTATATTACGCAGGCAAGATATGGAAAAGCGGTGTTCTCTCATGAAACTGCTTTATATTTTCATGATCTTACGGATAGAGATCCTGTTCAATTATCTGTTACCCTGCCTTATGGCTATAATGCATCCAACTTGAAGAATCAGGGCATAAAAGTTCATAAAGTCAAGAAAGAGTTCCATGAATTAGGACTAATTGAGCTAAAAACCGTATTTAACAGACCTGTAAAAGTTTATGATAAAGAGAGGACGATATGCGATATAATACGAAATAGGAATAATATGGATGTTGCTATTTTAAACGATGCTCTTAAAAGGTACATGAGAGATAAGGATAAAAATATTAATAAATTGCTAAACTATGCAAAAAAATTCAAGGTTTACAGTATAATAAGAAAATATATGGAGATATTACAATGAAAAATCTAAGACAAATTAAAGATAGGATTAACAATATTGCAAAAAAGAAAAACATTAACGCCCAGGTTCTCCTAAGAAACTATATGATGGAAAGGCTGCTTGAAAGAATATCACTGTCAGAGTACAAAGACGTGTTCATTTTAAAAGGAGGAATGCTTGTTGCAGCAATGGTTGGAATAGATATGCGTTCTACTATTGATATGGATACAACAATAAAGAATTACCCGGCAACATTGGAAAATATACAGAAAGCATTGGAGGATATTATCAATGTAGAAATTGATGATGGGGTTTTCATGAATATTAAAAAAATCAGTGAAATCAGGGAAGACGATGTATATAATGGTTTCAGGGTGTCGCTTGATGCAAAACTGGATAATGCCATTATTCCAATGAAGATTGATATTACAACGGGAGATAGAATAACGCCAGGAGAAATAACTTATAAATACAGATTGCTTTTAGAAGATAGGAGTATTCAGATTTTGGCGTATAATATAGAAACTATAATTGCTGAAAAAACGGAGACGCTCATTGTAAGAGGGGTCACAAATACCAGAATGAGAGATTTTTATGATTTATATATACTGATGAAACTGCAAAGCCAAGATATAAGGCGAGATTTTTTGAAGGAAGCCATATTTGAAACAGCTGAGAAGAGAAACTCAACACACTATTTACAATATGGAAGAGAAGTTATAAATGAGATTTTTGAAGATGCCATTCTTATGGATTACTGGCTGAAGTATCAGAGAGAGTATAGTTACGCAGAAGGCATTTCATGGAAAGAGATAAAAGATACAGTAGTTTATATCTGGAACATGACAGAATTCTGATATGTGTAATTTCAAAAAGAGCCTCCGGACCTGCAAATCGCAGCCGGAGGCTTCTGTCTGTATATTTTATTTATTTATTTTAACTATCTCTTTCTTATTATATCTGTTCCCATGTAAGGCACGAGCACGTCCGGAACCTTTACTGAGCCGTCAGCCATCTGGTAGTTCTCAAGGATTGCAGAAACCGCTCTTCCGATCGCTACTCCAGAGCCGTTCAGCGTATGCACGAATTCAGGTTTTGACGCCTTGTCACGCTTGAATCTTATGTTGGCTCTTCTTGACTGG
>SAAM01000222.1 GCA_009929415.1 Clostridia bacterium
AAGGCTCCCTACAATGAGCTTTCGGGCGGCCAGCAGCAGAGGGTGCTTCTTGCAAGGGCGCTTTGCGCGACAAAGAAGATACTGCTCCTTGATGAGCCGGTTTCGGGCCTGGACCCTCTGGTAACGGGGGAGCTTTACCAGATAATAAAGGATATAAATGATGAGGGAATAACTATAGTAATGGTATCTCATGACATAAAGACTGCGGTAAAGTTTGCTTCTCACATACTTCATCTGAGAAACAAGTCGGCGTTCTTCGGAAGCCGTGACGAATACCTTGAAAGCAGCGAATACAGGGTTTTTGCGGGAGGTGCTGACATTGACTGATATATTCATGGAGATGCTCTCCTATCCGTTCATGATGAGGGCTATAGTCGTGGGAGTGCTAGTTGCGCTCTGCAGCTCGCTGCTTGGAGTGAGCCTGGTGCTCAAGCGATACTCGATGATCGGGGACGGGCTTTCTCACGTGGGATTTGGGGCACTTGCGATTGCTACCGCTACAAACTGGGCTCCGCTTACGGTTTCGATACCTCTCGTGCTTGCGGCGGCATTTTTTCTGCTCAGGCTGAGCGAGGACAGCAGGATAAAGGGTGATTCGGCCATAGCGCTGATATCGACAGGTTCGCTTGCCATAGGGGTCATGGTCATATCCATGACATCAGGGATGAACATAGACGTGTACAACTACATGTTCGGGAGCATACTTGCCATAAACAGCACGGACGTGATACTGAGCGTGATCCTATCGTCTGTAGTGCTGGTGCTCTATCTGTTCTTTTATTCAAGGATATTCGCGGTTACCTTCGATGAGAGCTTTGCAAAGGCGACTGGCATAAATGCCGGTATGTACAACATGCTGATAGCGCTTCTTACGGCTGTCACTATAGTTCTCGGGATGAGGCTTGTCGGAGCGCTTCTCATATCGAGCCTTATAGTGTTTCCTGCGATAACTTCGATGAGGCTCTTCAAGAGCTTCAGGTCAGTCGTTATATCATCGGCCGTTATTTCTGTGGTGACCTTCCTGACGGGGATAATGGCATCTTATATATATGCCACTCCTGCGGGAGCGAGCGTGGTCACTTTTAATATAATACTGTTTTTCGTCTTCTCATTCACCGGGTATGTGACAAGGAGGAACCGAGTTTAGGTGTTGACATATGCTTTAATCGGAGTATAATTGAAAATGTATGGGGCATATGCCCAAAACTCGGAAGCGAAATTCAATAATGAGGAGATAACAATATGAGTGAAAGCTGTACACAAAACTGCGGGAGCTGTTCAAAAGACTGTGGGGACAGAACTTCAAAATTTAATGACTTTGCAGAGACTCCGCACGATCTGAGCAACATAAAGAAGGTAATAGGAATAGTGAGCGGCAAGGGTGGCGTAGGAAAATCACTTGTCACATCTATGATGGCGGTTACGATGCAGAGAAGAGGCCATAATGCGGCGATTCTTGATGCTGACATAACGGGTCCTTCAATTCCAAAGGCATTCGGAATAAAGGAAAAGGCTTATGCGACAGAGGCGGGGCTGTATCCTATAAAGAGCAAGACCGGCATAGACGTCATGTCTGTAAATCTTCTTCTTGAAAAGGACAGCGATCCTGTAGTATGGAGAGGACCGGTAATAGCCAATGCCGTAAAGCAGTTCTGGACTGATGTAATCTGGGAAGATGTGGATTACATGTTCATAGACATGCCTCCTGGAACAGGCGACGTACCGCTTACTGTATTCCAATCAATAAGAGTGGATGGCATAATCATAGTTACTTCTCCACAGGAGCTTGTATCCATGATAGTGACAAAGGCTGTGAAGATGGCGGAAATGATGGAGATCCCTATAGTAGGCCTTGTTGAGAACATGTCATACTTCAAATGTCCTGACTGTGATGTTCAGCACAAGATATTTGGAGATTCGAACATCGAAAAGATAGCAGAGGCTCACAACCTCAAGGTGCTTGCAAAGCTTCCTATAAATCCTCAGTTTGCGGCAAGCTGTGACAGAGGCATGATAGAGCTCTTCAACGGAAACTGGTTTGACGAGCTTGCAGAAAACCTTGAGAATAATTATTAAAAAATTCTCATAACAGTGATATAATATAAATATGTAAGCCTCTCAATATGAGAGGCTTTTTTTAAAGTCTTGATGGAAGGGAGATATGTAATGGCTATAGAAAAGGCAAGAAAGCATCTTGAAAAATGGAATATGGACAAAAATGTTATGGAGTTTGAAGTATCCAGCGCTACGGTGGAGCTGGCGGCTCATGCGCTTGGATGTGAGCCTGCAAGGATAGCAAAGACGCTTTCGTTCAGAAGCGGTGAGGGCTGCATGCTCATAGTATGTGCGGGAGATGCAAAGGTAGATAATGCCAAATACAGAAAGCAGTTTGAGATGAAGGCCAAGATGCTGTCGGCTGATGAAGTGGCAGACATGGTAGGACATGAGGTAGGCGGAGTCTGTCCTTTTGGGGTAAATGAAGGAGTGGCCATATATCTGGATGAGTCCCTGAAGCGCTTTAAGACTGTGTTTCCGGCATGCGGAAGCTCAAACAGTGCCATAGAATTGACTGTACCGGAGCTTGAGCAGATGTCTCAGTCCCTCGGTTGGGTGGATGTATGCAAGGGCTGGGAAAGCGAGGAAGCATGATAGAGCCGGAGCGCATAAGATTTCTTAATCAGAAGGGGATTAAGGACCGTCCCTATGTGATTTACTGGATGCAGAGCTCACAGAGGGCAGAGTACAACCACGCCCTTATATATGCTATAGATGAGGCAAACAGGTTGGATAAGGACCTTGTAGTTTATCTTGGAATAACGGACAGCTATCCGCAGGCTAATCTGAGGCATTACAGCTTCATGCTGGAGGGGCTCAGCGAAGTGAAAGAAACTCTCAGGAGCAGTAACATCCGCATGGTGATATGCAGGTGCTCTCCTGAGGACGGCATGATAATGCTGAGCAGAAATGCCGCTCTTGCGGTGACTGACATGGGCTACATGAGGCATGAAAAGGCATGGAGAAGCAGGTGCGCACAGATAATCGACTGTCCGCTCATTCAGGTAGAGACTAATGTAATAGTCCCGGTAGAGACTGCCTCTCCAAAGGAGGAATACTCCGCTGCGACTCTAAGAAGGAAGCTCGAAAAGATAAAGGACCGCTTTATTGTTCTGCCTGAGGAAAATATGTATGAAGGAAGGTATGTTGATGAGGACCTGATATCCGAGCTTGATATCTCAGATACTGCTTCAGTGCTGGCTCTGCTTGATATTGACAGGTCCGTCGGCTCAGCGGAGAACTTTCGGGGAGGAACCTCTGAGGCAAAGAAGCTTCTCGATCATTTCCTTGAGGAAAAATTCCTTTATTACGGTCCAAAAAGGAACGAGCCTTCGCAGGACTGGTGTTCGAATCTGAGTCCATATCTTCATTTCGGCCAGATATCGCCGCTTTAC
>SAAM01000223.1 GCA_009929415.1 Clostridia bacterium
TTTCGCATCAGCTCCCTGTATTATATAGATATACTCTGATTGTAGCACTCATGAAGGCTTTGGTCAATGCCTGTTGTCCATGCGGTATAAATTAATTTCCATTTTTTCATAATCGGGTTTGATTTCTGCCGATAATATGATAGAATATCTATTTGTTCCCATATTAAAAATACGGAATTAATTACATGACTTAAAATTCGTTAATTATATATTTGAAATTCCCTATATAAAGGAAGGTTTGCAATCAATGAAAAAAATATTATATGTTCTTATGATCATATTCACGATGAGCCTCTCGCTTGCAGGATGCAGCAAGGATGACGCCGCTTCCGAAAATCAGGTATCTGAAGATGCGGCTTCAGAGGATGCCATCTCCGGAGAGACCGCTTCCGAGGATACTGCTTCAGAGGATGCCGCGCAGGTCGATACCTCAAAACTGCTCTCAAATCCATACGTAGAGCTTCTTAAGAGCGGAAGATACGTACTCAAATTCAGAGGAGTTGTGGATCTGGATCCTGAGGACATATTCTCAGACGTGACCATTGCAAGAGAAGGCGAAAATTCACTTTGGATAATCCAGGCGGAAGGCTCAAAAAGTCACATAATAACAAAGGGCGATACCGCTTTCATGGTCGACGATGAATCCCACAGCTACATCACCGGAACAATGTCCAACATGGAAACCAGCATGATAAACGGAGAATCTCTCAAGTTCAATTCCGAGGGCGAAGAGATAATAGACGGAAGGAGCATGAAATACGAAGAATACAGCTATGACATAGGCAAGCTGAAGTTCTTTTTTGACACTGAAGATGACAAAAAACTCCATGCTGTCCTCAATACCAATCCCGTCGAAACGGTAATGATGGAAATCACGGAGTTCTCCGAAAATGTAACTCCTGACATGTTTGAAGTTCCTGAGGGCTACAGCGGAATTTAGAAGATCAGCGCCTACCTTAGTATATCCACGAGCTCTCTTATGTCAGAGATCCTGAAGTCAGCATCTTCAAGCTCATGCGGTTCTCCATAGCCATAGGTGCAGCCCACGGACAGGAGATGGTGTTTCTTCGCTATCTCCATGTCCTGAAACCGGTCTCCTGCCACGGCATAGACTGACGGGTGCTCAGAAAGTATATTGCTGAATATCTCATGCTTTGGTGCAAAGTCATACTGCTGAGTACAGTAAAACCCCTCAAAATATCTGTCCAGCTTAAAAGCCTTTATATGCGCGTTCATATAGCTGGTCTTGCAGTTGCTGAGAAATATAAGCCTGTAGCCTCTGTTCTTAAGCAGCTCCAGGGTATCAAGGCTGCCTTCGTAGAGCCTTGCCTTTCCGCATGCCGTAAGCTCGAGCATCGCCTCTCCTATCATGGCGCTGCAGTGCTGCACGGTCTCTTCGTCAAGACCCGGCATGAACTCATTCCACATATCCCTGCTGCTGTATCCCAGCCACCTTCCTATCTCTGAGGCGCTCCACTCTCTCTGAGGCGCATGCCCTTTTTCTACAAGATATTCGTAGGCCCTGTGAAATGCCGGAGCATATATCCTTATGCTTTCATGCAGGGTGCCGTCATAATCAAAAATCACGCCCTTCATGTTACTGCTCTATTTTTCTAATAAGGTTTACCATCTCGATTGCTCCCACGGCGCAGTCATATCCTTTGTTTCCCGCTTTTGTCCCTGCTCTTTCTATAGCCTGCTCGATGTTCTCCGTAGTCAGTATACCGAACATAACCGGTATGTCCGCTCCAAGAGAAACGCTCGCGATTCCCTTTGTAACCTCGCTGCATACATAGTCATAGTGAGTGGTAGCCCCTCTTATTACGGCCCCAAGGCATATGACTGCATCATACTTTCCTGACTTTGCCATCTTTGAAGCTATAAGCGGTATCTCAAACGCGCCCGGTACCCACGCTATCTCTATGTCTTCTTCCCTTACGTCATGACGCACAAGCCCGTCAGTTGCGCCCGATATGAGCTTTGAAACTATAAATTCATTGAACCTCGCCGCAACTATCCCTACTTTTATTCCTCTTGATACCAAATTCCCTTCGTATGTTTTCATGTTATCTCTCCTTTAGATTTAATTTCATATTAAAAATGCATCATGTGTCCCATCTTGTCCTGCTTGGTCTTGAGATAGAAATGGTCGTGCTCCGTAGCTTCCATCTGGATAGGCACTCTCTCTGTTATCTCTATCCCGAAGTCAGAAAGACCCTCGATCTTCTTCGGATTGTTTGTCAGCAGCTTCAGCTTCTTAATATCGAGATCCCTCAGTATCTGGGCTCCTATATAGTATTCCCTGAGGTCTTCCTCAAATCCGAGCGCAAGGTTTGCTTCGACTGTGTCAAGTCCAGTGTCCTGAAGCGCATATGCCTTGAGCTTGTTTATGAGGCCAATGCCCCTGCCTTCCTGCCTCATGTAGAGCATCACACCCCTGCCCTCTTTCTCGATCTGTGCCATAGCCGCATCAAACTGCTGGCCACAGTCACATCTGAGAGATCCGAAGCAGTCTCCCGTGAGACACTCGGAATGAACCCTGCAAAGCACAGGCTCACCATCTGTAATATCTCCCTTTACGAGCGCCACGTGGTGCTCGCCGTTTAGCCTGTTTATATACCCTATCGCCCTGAATTCTCCGTGGATAAGCGGCATCTTTGTCTCTACCACCCTCTCCACAAGGTTGTCAAACCGCTTTCTGTAATCCTGAAGCGCCTTTATCGTTATGAACTTGAACCCAAACCTCTGAGCAAGCTCAATCAGCTCCGGAGTCCTCATCATGGTGCCGTCCTCTCTCATTATCTCGCAGCAAAGCCCGCATGGCTTTAGGCCTGCCATCTTCATAAGGTCCACAGTCGCCTCTGTATGTCCGTTTCGTGCAAGCACTCCGTTATCCTTCGCTATAAGAGGGAACATATGGCCAGGCCTCCTGAAATCCTCCGGCTTTGCCCCGTCTTCAAGTATCTTGAGGGCTGTGACCGATCTTTCTGCTGCGGATATTCCTGTAGTAGTGTCCACATGATCCACCGATACAGTGAATGCAGTTTCATGATTGTCTGTGTTTCTTGTGACCATCTGATGAAAATCAAGCCTGTCTGCAAGCTCTCTGCTCATAGGCATACATATGAGTCCTTTTCCATGGATAGCCATGAAGTTTATGTTCTCCGTGGTGGCAAATTCGCCTGCGCATATGAAGTCTCCCTCATTTTCTCTGTCCTCATCGTCGGTCACTACTATTATCTTTCCCTGTCTGAGATCCTCAAGCGCCTCTTCTATAGTGTTGAATTTAAACATCTCTTATCCTCCCTTTATTTAAAATCCTGACTTCATTATAAATTCTGCAGTGATCCTGCTCTCGCTTTCATCTCTCTCTGAAGCCGTACCTTTTACCTTTGCGTATCCTGAAAATCGCTCTATATATTTTCCCAGGACATCATTTTCTATATT
>SAAM01000224.1 GCA_009929415.1 Clostridia bacterium
GCGCTCAAGAGGCTGTTCGGGATGGAGCAGAAGCAGGACTATGTATTTCTCATAGATGAGGCTCACAACCTTCCGGAGCGGGCAAGGGAGATGTACTCCTCAGTGATAGACCACTCAGATGTAAAGGAGCTCCGCAGCCTCTTCAAAGACTCACATGGGGAGACTCAGGAAGAAGTCGAAACCGCCCTCAGCAGACTTTCGAGAGCCCTCACGAGGCACAGGAAAAAATATCTTACAGACTCCCATGGGGAGATGATCGAACACGCAGTAGAAAAAGAGGCGCCCGAAAAACTAGGAGAAGACCTCAGGAAGTTCAATCGGAGCATAGAGGACTATCTTCTCGAGAACAATCAGGACGAAAAGAGCGAAAAGCTCACCACATTCTATTTTGAGGTGCTCAGGTTTCTTAAGGCGCTTGAGATGTTTGATGATACCTACCTGATGTATGTAGAAGGACAGAAATACTCAAGGACCAAGCTTTACTGCCTCGATCCAGCCAGCAGGATAAGAGCGGCTACGGATCAGGGAAAATCAGCCGTATTCTTTTCGGCGACTCTCGTTCCCGGAGACTACTTCAGGAGCCTTCTCGCATATCAGGAAGGAGATGTGCTTGCAGAGTTCAGCAGTCCGTTTCTTCCTGAAAACAGGAAGATAATGATAGCGCCGGATGTCTCCACAAAATACAGGAACAGAGAGTACAGCTACGAAAAAGTCGCAGACTACATCCACAGGATGATAAGCTCAAAGACCGGGAATTACATGGTATTTTTCCCGTCATACAGATACATGAACACAGTCTATGATAAATACACGCAGAAATACAGCGATCCTGATGCTGAGGTAATAGTATTTCAGCAGTCAGGCGACATGAGCGAGGAAGAAAGGGAAGAGTTTCTTGAAAGATTTGAGGACTCTCCAAGCAGGACCCATGCAGGCTTTTGCGTCATGGGAGGAGTTTTTTCAGAAGGAATAGACCTTCGGGGAGAGCGGCTCATAGGAGTGGCGATAGTAGGCGTGGGGCTGCCGCAGGTATGCCTCGAAAGAGAGATAATAAACAGGTATTTTAAAGAACACAGAAACCAGGGCTTTGAATATGCATATGTATACCCGGGCATAAACAAGGTGCTCCAGTCTGCAGGAAGGCTGATACGCACGGTATCCGACAGAGGAGTCATACTCCTGATAGACGAGAGATACATGGAGCTTCAGTATCAGAGACTGCTGCCCTCAGACTATTATCCATGCAGGAAGATAAACCTTCACAATATAGATGATGAGCTTGACCGGTTCTGGAATTCACAAACAGGAGAAAACAGATGACCACATTTTTAACCGCATTCACCCTCATATTCCTTGCCGAGATCGGAGACAAGACCCAGCTGCTTGCGCTCGCATTTTCGACGAGATTCACAATGAGACAGGTGCTCACAGGAGTAATAGCAGGCTCGTTCCTCAATCACGGGATAGCAATAGCCCTCGCTTCGCTTGTATCGGGATTTGCATCAGAGGGCTTGATAAAGACCGCAGCCTCCGCGCTTTTCATATTCTTCGGGCTCTGGTCCATGAAACTTGATTTTGAGGATGAGGAAGATGAAGACCAGAAGATGAAATTCGGGCCGGTACTGACCGTAGCGCTTGCATTTTTTGTCGGAGAGCTCGGAGACAAGACCCAGATGAGCGCGATGGCTCTGGGACTCAATTCTGCAAACCCTTTCATAACCCTTCTTGGCACGACTGCCGGCATGGCAGCAGTCAGCCTTGTGGGCATAATAGCAGGAAAGCTTATCGGAAAGAAGATTCCGGAAGTCACCATGAAGTTCATAGCATCTCTTGTATTCCTCGGATTTGGAACGGCAGGGCTTGCAGCATCTCTGCCTCAGGATTATCTTGGAATCATACCGGTATCCGGCTTTGCAGTTCTTCTGGCGGCATTGGTATATATGATTTACAGAATGAACATGAAAAACAGGGATTCATACTACTCGGCAAAGCTTGAGGAAGCCGTATCCAGGTGCAGGCGCTGCAAGGTCCATGATGAAAAATGCCAGGTGGGCATAGATATACAGCGAGTTGCAAAGGAATATATAGGAGAAGACATCCCATATGCAGGCAAGGTGATCCAGTTCTTTGAGTCAATGAAGAAGATATCTCCAAAGAAGACGATCGCGCTGAGTGAATGTCAGAAAAAATTTCTGGAATAGGGATAACAGCATATAAATAATATTGCTTGATGAAAAAGAAATTCTGTGGTAAAATAATTTGGTGACAGTGTCATCAAGCATATGGAGAGGTGTCCGAGCGGTTTAAGGAGCACGCCTGGAAAGCGTGTATACGGGGAACTGTATCGGGGGTTCGAATCCCCCTCTCTCCGCCATAAAATCATACATCAGCAGTGTTAAATATGTGGTAGGTTTCTGAAAGGAATCATGCCACTTTTTTTATATAAAAGCAGATCCGCAGTGCGGAGATGAGCAGAAACAGGAGAAAAAATGAAAAAAGAATTCAAGGCAGGCACTCTGTTTGGAGCAGTGCCACCAGTGATGGTATCATGTGGAGACATGAAGAACCCAAACATAATAACAATTGGATGGACAGGAATAGTGAACACCAAGCCGCCTACGACATATATATCGATAAGGCCCGAGAGACATTCATATGACATGATAAAAAAAAGTAAGGAATTCGTCATCAACCTTACCACAAAAGACCTTTTACATGCAGCAGACCTCTGTGGAGTAATAAGCGGTTCAAAAAACGACAAGGCTGAAAAAGCGGGACTCACATATGAAAAAAGCACTCACGTAGCAGCTCCCTCTATAAAAGAGAGCCCGGTATCCATAGAATGCAAGGTAAAGCAGATCATAAAGCTCGGAAGCCATGACATGTTCCTCGCAGAGATACTGTCAATAAATGTAGATGAGTCAATAGTCAACCGAAATGGAAAGATAATGCTGGACAAGGCTGAACTGGTTTCATATCTACATGGAGAATACTTCGAGCTTGGCAGAAATCTTGGAAAATTCGGATTCTCAGTAAACAAGAAGAGAGCAAACACAAGAAACAACAGCGACAGCACGAACAGGAAATCTACATCAAAGAAGAGCCCTGAGAAGCAGAGCAGAGCGCTTGCTGCAAACAGCGGAAAAAGCATAACTCCGGGAAGCGCAAAAAGCAAGAAGCACAGCAAGGACAAATACAGCCACCTGAAAAATAAATAATCAGAATCTAAATAATAAAAAACCATCTTTTCGATAAGAATTCTTATCAGAAGATGGTTTTTTATCAAAACTTGATCAGGATCAAGGTTATTATCTTCACGCTGAGCTAAAATGAGGTCAAGAATAGAATATTGGGTATCAAACTACTAAGAGGACATAAAATAATAAGGCATGAAAGGAGAATGAAATGATTGACAAAG
>SAAM01000225.1 GCA_009929415.1 Clostridia bacterium
TATAATCACACAACTGATTAAAGCGAGATCCTGAACAGCTTCTTTGCAGGAGTTCTCATGAGCGCTGAGTATATTATCATTGCTATGACGAATCCAAGAAGGAACTGTACCATGTTCCATGGGACGCTGAAGGCTGAAACTGCAAAGTTTGCGTAGAGTATGCCTCCTGCGATGTAATATGCGAATACCATCCACAGCCCTGCGAAAGTCATGGATATTATGATGTATATCGGAACGCTTATGTTGTTCTTTCTCTTCATATATACGGCTGCAAGTACAAGGAAGAGCGGGATAAGGAGTGCTCCTGCCATTATCTGTGACTGCACTCCGGAGATGAATGCAGGAAGCGCGTCTACTGATGCGAGCTCTGCTCCTTCTGCAAGGCCCTGTGGGTTGGACATGGCTTCGGATGATATTATGCCTCCGAGGATGAAGTTAAAGCCCATCCATGAAGCTGCAGTAGCAAGGCTTATGCCGGCTATGTTCTTCTTGTTCCTTCTTGCAAGTTCTATGCATATTCCCATAATTACCGCCATGACAAGCTTTATGACGAGGGTCCACGGAGCCCAGTTTGCGTATCCTGCGAACAGGTCAGCCATCATTGAGCCGACTCCGGCAGCAAATCCGCCTCTTTTCCAGCCGAGCAGCAGCACAGATATGAATATCATGCTGTCCCCCAGATGTATATAACCTCCGGTAAATGGAACCGGAACCATCAGAAACATTGTAGCTATAGTTACCAGTGCTGTCATAAGGCCTGTCAGTACCAGTGTATTTGTCTTGCTGGATGAAACTCTTGAATTACTCATGATTATACCTCTTTTCTCAATTTATGTAGATTGACAATTGTGTCTATAGGGTATATTATACAAATAAATTGTATATTAAAAAAGAGTCAGTTTTCAAAATTTTAAAGAGTACAGATTCAAAGATACAGACTGGAGGCATATATGAAAGAAATACTTCCTGCGCTCGATTACAGCAGCGAAGAGCCGCTTTATCATCAGCTCTACAGATACATAAAAAACGAGATAGAAACAGGGAGGCTCAGGCCGGATGAAAAGCTGCCTTCCATAAGAAGCATCTCAGAAAAGACGGGAGTCAGCAAGACGACTATACAGACGGCCTACGATCAGCTCATGATAGAGGGATATATATACAGCAGGATGAAATCAGGCTACTATGTGAGCCATATAATACTGGATGAAGTAACTGAGGATGAGCATGAAGAAGGAAAAGGCCATCATCATGCACAGGAAGAGACTGCGATGCCTGATCAGCTGAGGTATCACGATGACACTTCATTTGATTTCATAAAGTGGAAGAAATGCAGCAATCATGTGCTGACGTACAAGACCATGGAGCTCCTTACGGATGCCGAGGTGCAGGGGGAGCTTGAGCTCAGGCAGGGAATAGCCAAATACGTTTACCAGTCAAGGGGCGTGTACTGCAAGGCTGAGGACATAGTGGTAGGGGCCGGGGTGCAGCAGATAATGATAATGCTGTGCGTCCTCCTCAAGAAGCTCGGGAAAGAATCCATAAGCTTCGAAAATCCAGGCTTCATGCTCAGTCAGAATATATTTCGGGATTATTCCTATGATGTTACCTCCATAGACATAGAGGAAAACGGCATAAACATAGATGCACTCAGGGAGATAGACCCGGACATAGTCTATATAAGTCCTTCCCACCAGTTCCCGACGGGAGCGGTAATGCCCGTCGCAAAAAGGATGCAGGTGCTTAACTGGGCTATGGAAAATGAAAAGTACATCATAGAGGATGATTATGACAGCGAGCTCAGATACACAGGAAAGCCGGTTCCGGCTCTGAAAGGCCTGGACAAGAATGACAGGGTCATATATGCGGGTTCATTCTCATCAACGCTTCTGCCTTCCATAAGGATAAGCTATATGGTGATGCCGGAGCCGATAAAGGAAGTCTATATCAGCATGAAGAACAATTACGCTCAGGGCTGCTCAAAGGTGGACCAGCTGACACTCAGCAGATTCATGAAGGAAGGCCATTATCAGAAGCATATCAGGCGGATAAGAAGAATATATGCGGAAAAGAGCATCCTTATGAGCAGCATAATCAAAAGAAAGTACACGGATGTAATGGATGTGGTCAGCAGCTCGTCAGGATTGTATATAATAGTAGAGATAAAGACAGGCAGGTCTGAAGCTGAGGTCGTAGAGAAGATAAACGCGGCCGGGATAAAGGCGACCTCCTTCAGCCATTATGTGAGGGGGCTCAAGAGAAAACAAAGACCCATGTTCATGCTTTATTTCTTCAATCTGGACATAGAAAGATTTGAGGAAATAATGGAAGTAATCGCTGATATAATAAGATAAGCTCAAATTTGAAGCATCACCTTGAAAACGTATTCATGAAGTGGTAGAATAAAGATAATCTAATAAGCGGAGGATAACAAAGTATGAAAATTTTAGCGATAAATCCAGGATCCACATCTACAAAAATTGCACTGTATGAAGACAGGGAACTGCTGTTCAAGGAATCTGTCGAGCATTCGAGCGAGGAGCTTGAAAAGTACCCTACGATAGCTTCTCAGTATTCGATGAGAAAGGACCATATAACAGATACGCTATCAAGGAATGGTTACTCGGCAGATATGCTAAGCGCAGTAGTTGGAAGGGGGGGACTTCTTCCGCCGGTTAAATCAGGTGCCTATGAGGTAAATGAAGAGATGGCCGATGTGCTTATGAACAGGCCTGTGCTTGAGCATGCCTCAAATCTTGGAGGCCTTATAGCAAAGGATATAGCAGACGAGGCAGGAATACCGGCATACATATATGACTCGGTTTCTGTTGATGAGCTCTCAGACGTGGCAAGAATTACAGGACTCAGTGAGATAGTAAGGACGAGCCAGTCGCACTGCCTCAACATGAGAGCAGCGGCTATAAAGACGGCGCAGGAGATGGGTTCTGCATACACTGATATGAACCTTGTTGTGGCTCACCTCGGCGGAGGTATCTCTCTAAGCGCTCACAGGCACGGCCAGATGCTGGACATAGTGTCTGATGATGAAGGCCCTTTCTCTCCGGAGCGTTCAGGAAGGCTTCCTATAAAAAATTTCATAAAGCTGTGCGCTCAGCATGATATAAACGACATAAAGAAAATGGTAAGAGGAAACGGGGGACTGGTTTCACTTCTTGGAACAAACAGCGCGCTCGAGGTACAGAAGAGGATAGACTCAGGTGATGAGAGGGCAAGACTCGTATACGAGGCTATGGCATACCAGATAGCCAAGTCCATTGGAGAACTGGCAGTGGTGCTCGATGGAGAAGTGGATGCGATAGTTATAACAGGTGGAATAGCATATTCAGAGTTTATAACAGAATATATAAAGAAGAAAGTCAGCTTCATAGCGCCGGT
>SAAM01000226.1 GCA_009929415.1 Clostridia bacterium
CTTGTTCAAGCTCCATGCCCCGCTGAATTACATTGTCGGTGGCGCTTACTTCGTGCGGTTCCATATTCTTCCAAGCTTTCTTGCCTGGGAAGCTTTTGGGGAGAAGAATGGCACACAAAGCTATGAGGAGTTGGAGAACAAGATTGCAAAATACCGAAGCAACGATGAACCCAACCCTCAGATAGGATGCATCATTCTCGGCGCTCCTTTTTTCTTTGCCGAGTCCGATTGGATACCAGCTCCCCCTGATTGGGGCAAGAGCATCGTACAAGGCAAAACGTATTATTCTGATACCCCGATTGGTAAAGCCTTATTTGCTGCGGTGCATGAACGGATCGGCATTCCATTGGGAAGAGATGATTTTGAGCAGGTAGACGGTGTCAGAGAGGGCTTGACACTGGCAAAGTACCGCATCGGGCAAGGGACCTTCCGTGTCATGGTTACTGAGGCCTACCATAGAAGGTGCGCCATCAGCGGGGAGAAGACGCTTCCCGTACTTGATGCCGCCCACATCGTTCCCTTCAGTGAAGAGGGAAGCTATTCAGTGCAGAATGGCTTGCTGCTCAGAAAGGATATCCACACGCTTTATGACAAAGGGTATCTGACAGTCACTCCCTCCTACCATGTGGAAGTAAGTTCCCGTCTGAAAAAGGACTACGGCAACGGAAAGATTTATTATGCCTACCATGGGCAGGAACTTCCAAATTTACCAAGTGATTTGGAGGAGAGACCCTCCAAGGAGTACCTTATGTGGCATGCAGAGCATGTCTATACGTAAGCAATTCTTTATGTTTGGATGAGTGTAATAATTTTAATGCTATTCCTCATGTTTGTGTATAATGGGTGCAGGAGGACGCATGCCTACCATTGACGACATTGCAAAACTTGCCAATGTATCCCACGGGACTGTCTCGAATGTCCTGAATAAGAAAGGGAATGTCAGCGTTGCCAAAATCAAGCGGGTTGAAGAAGCCGCCAGGGAATTGGGCTTCAAGTTGAATGCCCAAGCCCGATTGCTCCGTCAAGGCCAGTCGAATCGTGTGGTCCTCATTGTCCCCCATTGCAAGATTAGTCGATATGCCGATCTTCATGCAGGACTATCCTTTCATCTCTCCAACTATGGATACACGCTTGAATACCTGCAAACCGGAGACTATCCCCATCAAGAACAAAAAGTGCTGGAGGAAGCCGTATCGTTTTCTCCTGCGGCAATAATTGTGGTAAGTGCTCAGGTCAAGCCCATTCCGAAGTACTTCAACTCTGTTCCGATAGTGTATTTTGAACGAGTCCATCGGATTTTGGAAGAACGTATCTATGCGGTTTCCTTTGACCTTGAAGCAGCCGGTATTGAAATAGCCAAACGATGCATCCTTCAGCAAAAACGTCAAATTGCACTATTTTGTGGTTTACGATGCTACACTGACAGCGATTCCTTCAGTAGAGGGGTTCTTGCGACACTGGAGAAACACGGATGTGACTGCAACGTGTATTCCGGTGATTACCACATGAACAAGAATCTTGCGTTCTCGCTTTGCCAACGGCTGCATGAATACGATGCAATAATCACGAGCGACCTGGAGAAGGCTCAGAGTCTGGAAGATGCGATTGCTTTCTATCCACAAAGTAAGCTGCCACCCATCTACACAATAGCAAGCTCCTCAATTATCCCGTCATCCCATTTCATCTGCTATGAACTTAACTATCGCTACGCCGGAAAGAAGATTGCATCAATGATCAAGTCAATGCAATCGGGTAAAGCTGTCGAGCCTTCCACCGTACTTCCACAAGATGGATTTTCTTTGCCGATCACCCTTGAAATACCTCGACAATACCAACGTTTGAACATGCTAAGCATAGCCAATCCTACAAGTGCTGCCCTGCAGAAACTTCTTCCTTCCTTTACACAGAAAACGGGCATTGAAGTAAAGCTTGTGGAGGTTACCTATTCTGAGCTCTACAATGAAGCCAAGCACGCCATGCAAGGCAGCATCTATGATCTGATTCGATTGGACATGGCTTGGCTGGGTGCTTTTGGTTCCAACATATATCAGCCGATTGATTTACAAGAAGATCCATTCAGCAAAATTCTCGACGGGTTCTCCCAAGCACTTCCTCGGGAGTATTTTTATGCAGGCAGGACGTGCTACTCGCTTCCATTCGATATCAGCGTGCAATTATTGTTGTACAGAAAGGATTTATTCGACGATGCCCTCATCAAGCGAAAATTCTATGAAATGCAGAAACAACATCTTCAAGTCCCGAAGACTTATGAAGAGTATTATGAAGTAGCGAGGTTCTTCACCCGACGCTTCAATGCCGATTCCCCTACGTCTTATGGTACTTCATTGGTATTTGGCTCAGCCATAGTTGCCGCTTGCGATTTCCTGCCGAGGCTGAAAGCTGCTGGGTTGCAATCATTCTTTGATGATCAGGGAAAGGTCCATATCAATACTGAGTTGGTGCAGAAAACCTTGGCATCATATATCGAGAGTTTTTCCTGTACCAACCAAGCATTGAACTATTGGTGGCAGGATGCAACAGAGGAGTTCAGCGAAGGAAAGACAGCCATGATCCCTGTTTTCTCAAACTATGCATCAACCTTGGTTAATAACCCCAACTCCAAGCTGATCGGCAATATCGGCTACGCCCCATTGCCCGGTAACAAGCCATTGCTTGGGGGCGGTATTCTTGGAATTACCAAGAGCTGTACCAAGATGGACGCAGCAAAGACCTTCCTTGCTTGGTTGTACGAGCAGAAAACAGCCAATTTGATTACGTATCTTGGCGGATATATTCATAGTGCTTCTTTGGAGAAGAATCCAGACATTGCTGAGCTCTATCCTTGGACGCGTGAGCTCAAGCAAGCTTTAGCCAGTGGTTGGCGAAGCGAGCCTACGATGCCGCCGCGAATCACGGAGATTGTGTTTGAGGAAATACTTGGGGGTGCTGTCCGATCTGCTGTGACAGGGTTGCTTTCCATCGAAGAGGCCTTGTCTGATGCGCAAGAGAAGTACAATTCATTGTATTCGAGTCAATAAAATGTCAATAATTTTATTATTCTCCTATAAATTGACTGAAGTCAATTTATCGGTATGCACCATAGGCACTTCATGATTGAAGAGTAATATATAGCAAGCAACAAACAAAAGAGATAAATAAAAAATATTATAATATAACAAATAAGCAAAATATTATAAAGTATCGTTGCTCTTATGATTATAGGAAAGCCTGAATAATATCAGCGAGAATTTCAAAATGTGATGATTGAAAATCGTCAATAGTAATCCGAAAAATCCTCACAATTTTTGCATTATTTCTTCATATATTTGATTCAAAGTTTGACACGTGCCAATTGAATGATACGATATAAGCAACTTCCGAGGTAG
>SAAM01000227.1 GCA_009929415.1 Clostridia bacterium
GTCCCTCGATAACAATAAAATTCGCTAATACTTGATTCATTCATTACTCCTGTTCTTCTATAATTAGATTGTATATAATCTTACTCGACAAGACAACTAGGAGTTACGTATTAAACGTTTGAAAACGAATAGTAAATAGTTCTGCTACAAGCATTAAAGCAAGTTAAAAAAGTTGAAATAAACTTCATTTTGAAGAAGAGAACGCATTTTTTACTTGCTTTTCTTTTTTATGTGTATTAAGCTAAACTTGATACAGGAGATGAAATGTCACAATTGCCAGATTGGGTTCTTGAATATAAGACAAAAGGTATCTACACAAAAAAGACCAAGACAGGGTATGCCCTGTATAAGGGGCACTCTGAAAGGGTTCCCGGTAAGAAATACCCGGTATTTCGCTGTGACGAATATCTGGGTATTGTTAGTGAAAAGGATGGCCTTGTACCTTCAAAACCGCCTGTCAAAGCGGGAATCAAGGTGCTTCGCTACGGGTTTTGCCGTATTGCTGAGACATCATGCAATATGCTAAAGAAAACTCCCAAAAGGCTTACAATGAATATGGATATTCTTTTCGTGAAGGCTGTACTTGGATTTGAGGGCATGGAAACCCAACAAGGATACGAGGGGAGTTGGCTATCAATTTTGTATCCTAGAATAAATATGAACCAAAGCCTCACAGAGCAAGAGGAACGTTTCCTGCTGACTCTGAGAAGACAGATTGACTCAAAAATAAAAGATCTCTTCGGTTTAGAGAGTGAGGATGTACTCACACTTTCTGCAAATCTCTATGCGGTACATGTGAACGGCAGTTGGCATCTTTCAGACATTTCTAAGCAACTGAAAAACTTTGCTGCAAAGCATGCAATATCGCTTGAACTAGGAGGTGAATACCATGGAGTTTAAGACATTGAGGATGCAGATAGAGGATTTTCATTCCTCTAGTACTATGATTATAAGGGATGCGGGCAATGAGAAGCGGGTACGCATTCTCAAGAAGATTATGAAGTTATTCGAGGGTGTATCCGATACAAGGGTACAGGGGCGACTCACCTACCGTCTTAGTGAAATTATTCTCATGCTCTTTCTTGCTACGCTAGCAGGCTCTGAGAGCTGCCTCTCCACAGAAGATTTCTGGAAGTCTAATAATAAGCTCTACAAGCGACTTTTCAATAAGGATGTTATCCCCAGTCATGATACGTTTCGGAGAGTACTTGGGCTCATCAAGCCGAAGGAGTTCAATTCAATTTTAGTGAATGTATTGAGCAATTCAGATGGGGCAATCAGGAAGGCTCTGAATCTTCCAGCTGTAAAAAATAGGATTATATCAGTAGACGGTAAACAACTGCGTGGGACAGGACGAAAAGCTGACACCGCAGAAGAAATCAGGGATTTGCAGGTACTTAATGTGTATGATCAGGAATCAGAGACCTGCCTATTCTCTGAAGCAATTGACTCAAAAACAAACGAGATTCCTCACGCTCAAGAAATTCTCTCGAGGATGAACCTAAAGGATACTGTGGTCACTTTCGATGCCATGCATATGCAGAATAAAACCATCAGTATCATCGCTGAGTCCAAGGGAGACTATGTTGGTGGGCTGAAAGACAATCAGGGCAAAGCCTCTCATTTCGCCAAAACTTTATTCACTCAGGAGAATCTTGAAAAGCTTAAATGCGTTGATGGCTGTTACCATATGACGAGAGAAATTAGCCACAATCAACTTGAAGAGAGGTCTTTTTATTTGTATCCACTCACAGCAAGTGAGAAGAAGGGGCTTTTTTCGGACTGGAAGAAGGTTTACGGTGTAGTCTGTATGACCAAGTTTATGATACATAATGTCACCGGCAAAAAGACGAACGAAACACGCTACTATCTTACAAGCCTTAAGGATATCGACGATGCATCGCACTGCATAAGGGCACACTGGAATATTGAGAATGGACTTCACTGGAACTTAGATACAGTCTTTCACGAGGATTCAATGGTTTTGAGCGATAGAAGTGCTGCTTTAAACCAAGATGTGCTGAACAAGGCATGCCTCTCTCTCTATAAAAGATTGAGCGATCTCATAGGGGGCAAAGAAAAGATTAGCAAGAGAAGGTTGAGAAAAATCTTCGGCTGGAACTTCAATGAAACCATGTCTCGAGCATTAACAATGATGGATCCAAATACATTTGCAAAATCTGTAGAAATTATACCGAAAAAACCTCGTAGCTGATACCTATGCCAAGACCAGAAGTACATAGTAATCCACAAAAGTAGTGGACTCATTTGGTATGTCCTGAATCATTACTAAATGCACGACAAACATAAATAACTCAAGCAATATCTGCAATTAAGCTGGAAAAGACCTAATAAGCCAAAGTGCTTACACTTAGTATTCGCTAAATTAATTTTGATGCGTATGTCCTATTCTCACACACTCCTCACATGTTTGTAATTGACTTCTGACCGTTTATACAGTAAAGTATTTCAGTTAAAACCAAGGTTTGGATTCCAAGGATACTGTATGCTGGAAATTGCCATATGTGATGATGAACCCATTCAATTGGGACTGCTTGTTTCCTATACAAAAGAGTGCATCCAGGCACACGCAATCAGGGCTGTCATCCATCAATTCGACCATCCCGACAAGCTGCTGAGCAGCTGTGAGAAACAACGGTATCATCTCTACATCCTGGACATCGTCATGCCTATGATCAACGGCTTGGAGGTAGGCAAGGCCATCAGGGAACGAGACCAGGAAGCTATCATTCTCTATGCAACCTACGAGCCGGGTTACGCCTTGCAATCGTTTGAGTCGAGCCCGATCAATTACCTGCTCAAGCCGATCGACAAGGGTCAGCTGTGCAAGACGTTGCTGCAGGCTTGCTCGAAGCTCGGCAAGACTTCTGATACTTCCTGCACCATCAAGACAGCAGAGGGTGTCAGGGTTCTCAGGTTCGCTGAAATCCTGATTGCAGAGTATTCCAACCATACAGTGCGGTACACCCTCACCGATGCAAGAGTCATTGTGACGAGCATCATCAAGGGATCGTTCTCCGACCACATCCAATGCATGTTGCAGGACAAGCGCTTCATTCGCTCCCATGTATCCTATGTCCTGAATATGGACTACGTCGATGGTTTCACCAAAACACGTTTCACCCTCCACGGAGGGTATGAAGTACCCATTGTAGCCAAACTCTACCGATCGGTGCGTGAACGATATCTCGAACACCTGCTGACCAAGGAAAGCACATGACACCGGATCTACTGAACAATTTGCTTCGAGGCAGTGTCACTGCCGTCATGAACGCACTGCTGCTGTTTACCTTGACCAAGTCAAAGTATGGAAAAAACGGTACCATCGTTGCAGCAGTCATCATGTTTGTCACCGATATC
>SAAM01000228.1 GCA_009929415.1 Clostridia bacterium
TCAGCATATAGACGACGTTCCTGTGGTGATGCTATTTCCGGGCGAGTATGACGGACACAGCCTCACGCTTTTTTCAGAGATAAAAGATGAGAATTATTATAGAGCATTCAAGCTCATAGATTAGGGGGATCATAACGATGTATGTAAGAGACATGTTTGTAAAACCGATAGATCGTGACATAAAGGGCGTAATAAAGGTGGGTCAGGACGAGGATGCCAACGTTAGGCAGGAGCTCGAAGAATACGTAGTCACGAGAGAACTTCAGAAGCACTTCGCGGATTTTTTCGCAAGCTACAAGAGAGGAATAACAGGAAACACAGACAAGATGGGTGTCTGGATCTCGGGCTTCTTCGGGAGCGGTAAATCGCACTTCCTCAAGATACTGTCATACATCCTCGAAAACAGAGAAGTAGAAGGCAAAAAAGCCATAGACTACTTCATGGAGGATCAGAAGATAAAAGATGAGCTCGTGCTCGCAGATATGAAGCTTGCAGCATCGACATCCAGCGATGTCATACTGTTCAACATAGACTCAAAGAGCGGCCTTGGGGACTCGCAGAACAGCAAAGAAGCTATACTGTCAGTATTTCTCAAGGTGTTCAACCAGCATCAGGGATACTATGGCAGCAATCCGTTTCTTGCAGACCTCGAAAGGCATCTGAAGGAAGAAGGAAAATACGAAGCTTTCAAAACTGCTTTTGCTCAAATACGCGGCAGGGAGTGGGAAGATTCAAGGCATCAGTTCAGATTCATACAGGACTATGTATGCGATGCTCTCGTCCAGACAGGATATATGAGCGATGATGCAGCCAGGAACTGGTATGAGACCTCAACCGGTACATACGATATAGACGTTGCGACCTTTGCAAACATGGTCAGGGACTATATAAAGAAAAAAGGAAACAATCACCACGTAGTTTTTCTCGTTGACGAGATCGGGCAGTATATAGGCGAGGATTCAAGGCTTATGCTCAACCTGCAGACCGTCGTGGAGGATCTTGGGACAGCCTGCGCAGGAAAGGCATGGGTTGTCGTAACCAGCCAGCAGGACATAGACAGCATAACAAAAACCAGGGGCAACGACTTCTCAAAGATACAGGGAAGATTCGACACAAGGCTCTCGCTTTCATCTGCCAATGTGGATGAAGTGATCAGAAAAAGGATACTCGAAAAGACAGAGAGCGCAAGGCAGACTCTCAGCCTTCTCTACGATGAAAAAGATACGATAATAAAAAACCTCATCATATTCAATGATGGAATAGAGAAAAAACTGTATTCAGACAGAAGCAATTTTTCTGCGGTATATCCGTTTGTGCCTTATCAGTTCAACCTGCTGGGCAGCGTGCTGACATCCATAAGGACGCACGGAGCAAGCGGCAAGCATCTCGCAGAAGGAGAAAGATCCATGCTCGCCCTCTTCAAGGAGTCGGCGGTAAGGATAATGGATGCCAGCGAAGGAGAGATGGTACCGTTCAACATGTTCTATGACGCCCTTGAGCAGTTTCTCGATCACAGCCACAAGAGCGTAATAGCAAAGGCTATGGACAACGAGCATCTCAATCCCGAAAAATCAGGGACGTGCTTTGACGTGGACGTGCTCAAGACGCTTTTCATGATCAAGTATGTAAAAGAAGTCGTAGCAAATATAGAAAATATTACGAGCCTCATGGTATCATCCGTAGATGATGACAGGATAGATCTCAGGAGCAGGGTCGAAGAATCGCTCAGGAGACTCGTTCGCCAGACTCTTGTCCAGAAAAACGGAGAAGTATATGTGTTTCTGACAGATGAGGAGCAGGAGATAAACAAGGAGATAGACAAGCAGAACGTAGAGCTTTCGGATATAACCTCCAAGATATCGGAGTTCATATTTGACGGAATATATACAGATAAAAAATACAAGTATAACGCGTTCAGCGGAAGATACAACTTCGCATTCAATCAGTATGTCGATGACAGGCCATACAGGCCAAATCAGAGCAATGACATATCGCTGAGCATACTCACCCCAAACTACAACTCAATCATGGATGAGAACACGCTCAGGATGATGAGCGGACAGGGCAAGAATGTCATAGTAGCGCTTCCGGACGATAAGGCATTTATAGACGAGATAAGGCAGGCGCTCAAGATAGAAAAATATCTGATACTTAACACAAGAAGCTCCATTTCGAGCTTTGACCAGATAAAGAGCGCAAAGCAGTCGGAGATGAGAGAGCGTAATTCAAGCGCGAGGATATTCCTCGAAGAATCACTCAAAAACTCAGAAATATATGTAGGCGGATCAAAACTGCAGACCTCCTCAAAAGACGTCACATCACGCATCAGCGAGGCTATGGGCAAGCTCGTAAGCACCACGTTCCACAAGCTTTCATACATTGACACGGCCATGAGCGAAAAAGACATAAGATCAGTCCTCAGAGGAAACAGCAGCAACCAGATATCCATAGAAGGCATAGATTTCTCGCCAAACAGGCTTGCACTCAGCGATGTAATGGATTTCATAAGCATGAACACCCAGAAGCACGCAAAGACATCCATGAAGGCTATAATGGAAAGATTCACCAGAGCGCCGTACGGATTCATAGAAGATGACGTGCAGTGGCTGATTGCAAAACTCTTCAGAGACGGGGATATAGCACTTTCAGTAAACAGCCAGCCCGTAACCCTTATCACAAAGACCGAAGATGAGATATACAGATATATAAACAGAAAAGAATACCTCGACAAGCTGCTTTTAGACAAGCGTGAAAAAGCAAACGACAGGCAGAAAAAAGCCGTAAAAGAAGTCATGAAGGAGCTTTTTAACAGCACCCCTTCGAGCGAAGAAGACGACTCGGTGATGAAGAGCTTTCAGCAGTATAGCGAGAATCTCAGAAACGAACTCGACAGGCTGGAGATATATTACAAAAACGAGCCGAGCTATCCGGGAAGAGATACGGTAATAGAAGGCAGAAAGCTAATTGCCAGCACACTCTCTGCAGACACATCCTCAGACTTTTTCAGGCTCGTATCCGAAAAATACGATGACCTGCTTGATTTTTCAGAGGACTATGAGCCGGTAAAATCATTCTTTGATGGAGACCAGCTCGACATCTGGAACCGCAGCCTCAATCTGCTCAGGATTTATGATGCCAGCAAGGTATTCATAGTAAACAGCGATATAGAGACAGCTGTAAGAGAAATAAAGACCATAATGAAAAAAACCGCTCCGTACAGCGAGATAAAAAACATGCCGGACATGCTCGACAAATATGCGGAGATGTACGGTGAACTGCTCTCAAAGATGGAGAAGCCGGTTCGCGCAGAGGTGGACCACGCAAGGTCCCGTGTCATGTCAGAGCTGGAGGGCAAAAAATGCAG
>SAAM01000229.1 GCA_009929415.1 Clostridia bacterium
TTATCGAATCTATACATATTATAAGTATCCTTTCCTATTACGACTGATTATATTATACCCCTACAAAAGTATTATAAACACTCATAAACCGATTCATCCTACCGCCTTCACTCTCGTTAATACGAGAAAGGTAGTTTAGAGGAGGGGGAATTCTCGGTACATGTATTAAACAGTGCCTGCCTTTGGAAAGAATTATCCCATTTCCTCCCTACGAAATCCAGGTTCATTTCAGCCAGTCTTTCTTTCATGCTTTCTGCGATTCCGTGGATGGAGACAGTCACTGTCTTATTATCTTCCCGGCTTAAAATATTCAGTGCGGCATACTCCGCCCCTGAGAGATCGCAGGCCAGCCTCGTTATTTCCTCGTAGTCTATATAACTTCCCATGTTTTCCCTGAAATATTCAGTTGTCTCCTGTATCTTCTTTTCGAAGGTCATGTCGTGAAAAAGGGTTACGAACTGATTTTTCGATACAGGATATGCCTTCACATGATAATGCCTTCTGAACTCAGTAGAATATTCCTCAAATTCACTGGTTTCCTGATTTGAAAGCACTTTCCCGAATATGCCTACCCATTTCATGGCATGCTCCCTGTCTCTTGCTATATCCTGTACAAATCTTCTGCCTATGACTTTATCCATTTCAAGCCCAGTGAATTCCTCAAATGCCCTGTTGACATCCAGGAAAACATAATCTGTCATATTCCCGGATTCGTCAAATACAGCTTCATGACATGCAAATGCACATGATGCCTGCTGAATGGCTCCTCTGTATATATTTTCGTCCACCTTTTTCTCCTTCGCCTTCATTACTTTCCGATCTCTTATAGCATCTCTATGTATTATACTTTATCCCGAATTTTTTGACAATCTGTTTAATTTCCAGGCTTGCTTAAAAACCCCTGAAATTCACGGACATCCGTCAATTTCAGGGGTTTCATCTCATTTTAAAAAGTCTGTCCGCTCTCCGCGATTAAACAATTCCCATGCCCCACTCCACAGCAATGGCAACGATCACCACGAGCACGGAGACTATGAATCCGTGCAGCATCGGAGCAAAGCCTGCTTTTTTCATATCCTTAAAGCTCGTATTCAGGCCTATTGCTGCCAGAGCAGCTACCATCAGGAACTTGCTCAGCTCTTTGGCCGCACCTGAAGCAGCAGCCGGGATGAAACCCATGCTGTTTACAACAGAGAGTCCTACGAAGCCCAGTATGAACCATGGAAACAGGGAGATGAAGTTAACTTTCCCGCTCAGGCTCTCATCAGCCTTCCCCTCGCTGCAAAGCTGAGATTTTTGCTTGAGCCTTATGTTGATAAGCGCAAATATTATTACAGTAGGTATTATCGAAAGAGTCCTCGTAAGCTTTACCATCGTGGCAAAATCACCTGCTGATTCGCTGAATGCATAGCCGGCTGCTACAACGCTCGATGTATCATTTACAGCCGTTCCTGCCCAGAGCCCGTAGGCCATGTCGCTTAGTCCGAGCCAGTGCCCCATTATTGGAAACAGCACTATCATGGCCATATCAAACAGAAATGTCGCTGACATCGCATACGCTATTTCCTTGTCTTCTGCATCAATGACCGGCGCGATTGCCGCAATTGCCGAACCTCCGCAGATTCCAGTACCGGCAGAAATAAGATTGGAGAGCTCCCAGTTGAGCCCCAGGGCCTTTCCTATGAAATATCCCCCTCCAAAGCATGTAAGAAGGGTAAATATCATTACCGAAAGAGATATTTTTCCTACTGTCAGTATGGTGTTTACGCTCAGCGAGGCTCCCAGCAGGATTATGGCGAATTTGAGGATTTTCTTCGAGGTGAATTTTAGTCCTTCCTGCAGTATGTCCGGATTCCAGAACGAGTTTATCGTCATTCCTATGAACAGCGCTATTACAGAGGCCCCTACCAGATGTATCGGCATAAGTCCCTCTATGTATCTGGCACATAAAGCTATCAGTACGGCTACCGCAAATCCCGGGATTATTTTTGATTTCGATCTTATGAGTTCCATTTCAAAATTTCTCCTTCACAACTTGATTGTATTTTATATTCCTGATATATCTTCCATGTTTATTTTATACCGGATTAATGATAAAATAAAATAATCATTTGTAATATATCGATAAATAATAATTATCAATGAAGGGGGATATTTATCATGCTTGATAACCGAATCTATACGTTCTTAAAACTCTGCGAACTCATGAACTACAGAAAGACTGCCGAGTCGCTCAATATGTCCCAGCCTGCGGTCACGCAGCAGATCCATTTTCTGGAAAGAGAGTATGGCTGCCGGCTGTTTGAATACAACGGAAGGGTTTTATCCAAAACGCCAAAGTGCACAGAGCTTGAGGTATATGCCCGTTCGGTCGTATACAACGACACTGTCATGAGGAGAAACATAGAAAAGCCTCCGGTCAGAAAGATATCTGTCGGAGCCACAAAAACCGTAGGGGATTACATAATCCAGGAGAAGGTCATGGATCTGCTTAAGCTTGAGGATATTGAGCTTGAGCTTGTCATAGATAATACTCAGTACCTTTTGGGCAGGCTGAATGCCCTGGAGCTGGACATTCTTCTTATAGAGGGTTCCTTTGACAAGGACAGCTACGGATTCAGGCTTCTCAGACAGGAAGAGCTCGTTGGGATCTGCTCCGGCGAGCATCCATTCGCAAACCGCACTGTAAGCCTTTCCAATCTGCTTGAGGAGCACATAATAATCAGGGAGCCTGGCTCAGGAACAAGAAGCATATTTGAGCAGTTTCTTCAGCAGAGCAGCTATTCTTTCGACAGCTTTGCCCGGAAATCCGTCATAAGCAGCTTCCATCTGACGGAGCTTGCCGTGAGCGAGAACTGCGGGATATCCTTTGTATATGAATCCATTGCCAGAAGCAACAAGAATCTCTGCACCTTCAGGATTGAAAATACAGAGATTCTTCATGAGTATAATTATGTTTTTTTAAAGGGTACATGCGTAGATGAGCTTTTGGAGCTTATCTGTCTTTAACCTGGGTTTTGAGGACCTCATACCCAAGCGCGGTTATCGCTTTTGTAATCTGCTCTGGTGAAACCTTTCCAGAATCGAAGTCGAGCTTTACCTTGCTGGAGTTGAATAACACATTCACGCTTTCCCTTTCTACTCCGTCCAGCGATTTTACGGCATTTTCGATTTTCTGTGCACATGACGGACATGTCAATGTTTCCAACTGAATTACGATTTTTTGCATTTCCATTCCTCCTAGTATAATAATGTTATAGCACTAAAGGCTATAGTAATAATAAACTTCTATAAATAAGTAACAGAAGAGGGAGTTCTTTCCTCATCAGA
>SAAM01000230.1 GCA_009929415.1 Clostridia bacterium
AGGTATGACGGCTCTGGATATATTAAAGAAGTATTATCCTGAGAGATATGATCGATGGATGTCAAGTACTGTAGTTAAGGCAAGAAAACAGGTCTTAAAGCGCGAAGATTCAGTACAAAAACGCGGGTGCGAACCCGATTTTGATATATAGGGGAAAATAAAATGACAAAACAAGAGCAGGATCATTATGGTGATCAGCTTATTCAGGCAGCAACAGCCGGAGATACAGGGAAAATAACTGAACTGCTGGATATGGGGGTGGATCCTAACGCAAGAAATGACTTGCGCGGACATACTGCACTTATAGAAGCTGCCTGGAGAGGTAAGACTGAGACAGTCCGACTGCTGCTGGATCGGGGAGCGGATCCGAATATCCGCAACAGTTATGGCAGCACGGCCCTGTCAAGAGCTGTCAGAAACGGATTTAAGCGGACAGCAAATCTGCTTATTGAGAAAGGAACAGATCTGGACCTGAATATTTTATATGATGGGTGGAATGTTCTTATGCTGGCTGCCTTACATGGATATCCCGATATCATGGAAACGCTTATCAAAGCCGGAGCTGACCCGGGTTTCAGGGATAATTCAGGGAGAACTGCATTTGACATACTCAAGGAAAATCATCCGAAAATGTATGAGAAATGGCAACGTGAAGTAAGAATAAAGAACTTAAAACTGGAGGATTCGATAAGGAACTCCGCAGATATTCCAGATTGGAATATATAGAAAAATTTTTATACACGGGGGAAAGAAACAATGTTAAAAAACAACTCCTCTGAGTTTGCGAAGGCTATATATGAGAAAAACGATTTTGAAATGGCAATGATCGCTGAAAAACTGACAGACCCCAATTTTACAGATGAAAAAGGATGGACTCCTGTTATACATGCAGGTTACTGGGGTATGACACAGACTGTGAGGGTTCTGACTGAACGCGGAGCCGACCCGGATATAAAAACGCCTGACGGGTACAGCGCACTCATATATGCTGTTGAAAGCGGAAATATTTATACGGTGCGCGCACTGCTTGAAGCCGGCGCCGATCCGAATATAACGAACGGAGAGGGATGGACACCGCTTATATGGGCCTCGGCACTCGGTTTTTACAATATTGCAGCGGAGCTGCTGAAAAACGGAGCTGATATCAGTATCCGCAACGATCAGGAAATGACTGCACTGGATATTGCAAGACTTGGACATCAAGAATATATTGAAAGCCTTCTCGAAAACCATATCCTGCAACAAGAAAATCTTCTGCCTATCGGGGCCGCAGACTGTCCCGTAAACAGTATGGAGCTCTGATATCGATTTGCTGGTAACGGATTTTGTCCGTCGATATATTAAACATAGAACAAATATATATCGGGAGTGATGAAATGTCGATCAGAAGCGCAAGGGATTTTATCGACCGTGTCAGGACCGACGCTGAATTCAAGGAGAATGTGGTGTCGTTGCTTGGAACGGGCGAAGAGATAAGAAATTACATCCGCTCAGAGGGATTTGAGTTTGATTACGGCGAGCTGCAGGCCGCCTCTGCCTCCGTGCCTATAAGCACTGCGGACTGTGTATCTGCGCATGAAATGGATAAAATCACAGAATTTTGTCGGTGATTAATATACTCTCTTTTAAAGAAATTACAGGGAGGTAATTTTTATGGCAGAAGAATTTAAAAAAATACATCACAGGCAGGTGCTTACGGACGAGATCATCAGCAGCATTCAGAAAGGTACAGCCCCTTGGCAGAAGCCGTGGCCAAAAGGTCTTAAAAAAGAACGTCCTGTAAGCTGCGTAACGGGAAAAGAATATAGAGGAGGCAATTTTCTCTGTCTCTCCACTGCTCCCTTTGCAGATCCAAGATGGATGACCTTTAAGCAGGCTGCCAAGAAAAAGTGGAATGTAAAAAAGGGGGAAAAGGGACATTACATAGAATACATCAGCTGGTTTGAGACCAAAAAGGAAAAGGACCCGGATACCGGAGAAATAGTGATAAAGGAATCCAAGAGGGATAACCCTATAATCAGGCGAACCGTAGTATTTAATGGCGAACAGATAGAAGGCATACCCGATTATTTCCAGGATGCCGCAAGACTGCTCCCTGAAAAGGAAGTGGTGGAAGCTGCGCAGAGAGCAATAGAAAAAAGCGGCGCCAAAATAGTTTTCGACTCTCCGGGAGAAGCTTATTACAACAGGAACACTGACGTGATCCACATGACCCCGAAAGAGACATTCAAGAGCACTTACGATATGTACTCGTCTATCCTTCACCAGCTTGCCCACTGGACAGCGCATCCATCCCGTCTTAACAGGAAGGAATGTTCCGTATCAGACAAACCCGTAGACTACGCGCGCGAAGAGCTGCGGGCTGAACTTGCAAGTTATTTTATGGCATTTGAGCTTGGAGTTGGCCTGACACAGGAACATATCGACAATCACGCATCTTTTTCAAAACAATGGCTTGAACTGCTTGGCGGCAACAGAAATGAAATATACCGCATTGCAAAAGATGCAGAGTCTATTACATCTTACATTTACGAATTTTCAAAAGAGGCTGAAGCTGAAAAAGAAGTCAAACAAGTGAGTTCCTCTCCGGCACGAGACGCTGCTCTGCTGATAGAAAATAATATTGCAGAAGAAGCAGAACGGGAAGAGACAGTCAAAACGGCAGTCATGGAAGAAATTTTTGCCGAAACAGCAGCGGTCGAAAAAGAGAGGGTCAAAAAGGAAGACATACAGAAGGAGAATATTATAGAAGCACAGGAAGAAAAATTCACGGAAGAACAGACAATGGAAGAAGAAGCCGTCCCGGTAGGGGCTTCTGCTGAAGATATCGCGGAGTATACTGAAAGTTTTATAGATTTTTAACAGGGAATAGGCTCCAATATTGGGAAGATGATTAAAATATAAAAGAGAGGGGGATTTTCCCCCTCTCTTTGTTTCGCTTTTCTTTTACAAAATTATCAGGACCTTATATTCATAGATTTCTGCAGTCCTTTTGTTATTGTTCCCTGTCCAAGCATAAACATTTTACCGACCGCTGCGGTAGCCATGGATGCAAATGCCGCTCCCGAGAGTGCCTCCGACAGGTTTGGGATTTTTGTGGCGCCGAAAAAGAAAGCATAGCTTATTGTGAGGTAAGCAATAAAACTGATGTTCGGAACTATCGCATGTATCATGGCCATGGTCAGCATATAAAGACCGGCTATAGGCATATAGAGCGAAAACTGGAATGCGCTGGTTACAAAATTCTCCGCCCACCTTTCAAAACCCTTGATCATTGATATAGCCAGCACCATAGGTCCTGTGATCGCGGTAATTGCCATCATGACGTC
>SAAM01000231.1 GCA_009929415.1 Clostridia bacterium
GCATGATCGGTAAGCAACCCGATTACTACAGACCCCAATTCAGAACCTTTCTTCAATACGGCCATATGGCCAGAGTGGAGGAAGTCGGCGCTGAGTGCAATGTAGACATTATCTTTCATATTACCTTCGTTACATATTTATAGAGATTTTAAGAATCACTTATGAACAATACTATATATATGATTAGTCAAGCGCCCATACATCGCTTTAAGTAAAAAAATGTCAAGTTTTTTCTTTTCCAGAAACACGATTAGCATAGTACTCTTTATAAGGGGTGTCCGGATCAAATGTAATGATACCCTCATGCCAAACGCCCCTCTCTTCTTCCGATGGCATTTCCAAATAATCACCGTAGAGTACGGTTAGCAGCTCATCGGATTGGATTGGAACAGGAACTCTAAGAAATTCGTAGTTCGTATACTCAACATCACTAAAACAATACTTCGGAAGTGGCTTGGAATAATCTGCAGGGACACATAGACAAGCCAATGTAGATGCAGTGTGATTAAAATTTTTCAGGTTTCTTTCATATAACGTAAAAAGCTTTTCATAACTAATTACCAAATGCAAGATAGGTTTGAGAATTGGAAATACAAGCCTTTTTCTCCATGAATTAAGATAGTTTATGTCAGAATAATAGCAAGATAACAAACGAGTTAAAAATACTGTTTTTTTTATCTGTTTCTTAATCAAAAACGAATCGGAAGGAATCCCATCTAAAACAAAGATATCAATAAAAATTCCATTATTGAAGTCGGGAGAATCTGTAAACGAAACAGCACCCGTGGTATCGCTTTTCCGCAACCTAGCATATCCATTGAAGAAAAGCCTGTCACTCATTGGAGTCTGCAGGAAATAGGGATATTTGAATTCTTCGGATGCTATTTGCAGAAGTTTATCATACTCATCTCTCAGCATGAAGAAATCCATGTCATCATCCCATGGGATGAATCCGTTGTGACGTACAGCGCCTAACAACGTTCCATAAGCAGCAAAAACCTTCAGCTTATACTTATTGCACACCTTCAACAATTCGGATGTCAAGTCAAGTTCTATCGCCCATATTTTCTTCCTGAACTGAGATACTTTAAAGTTGTTCCTGATTTCCTCATTCAAGAAATCTTCAGGCAAATCAATTTTCAGTGGATACACTTTTTTAACCTTTGGATAATCATCCCTATGGATGCTCCATTTAAAGTTTTTTCAATAATTCGTTTGAGTCCGGCGGCAGTTGTCTCTGGCTAAGCAATTTGGTTTATAAGCTGTTTCAAATAAATTATATCGTTTCTATTATGACAATCTCTTTTTCAGTGTTTCCATCAACTCAGAAACGCTAGTTTCTTTCAGTGCCAATAGAATCCCAAAATAGAATGCAACTCCAACAATTAATTCAATTGAAAGTTTGAGGAATATGCTGATATGCAGTGAGTAAAAATAGTAAAGGGCTACAGTCATTCCGACTGATGCTATCAAGACTTTTACCAGACTTGGTAAAACTCCGCTTAGGCTAAAATGTTTACGACCATATGAAACGTATACTATCATGACAATAATCTCACTAATTACGGAAGCTACCGCTGCACCGAATTCAGCATACTTTTGAATCAGGATGTAATTGCCAATCAAGTTGGCAATCGCCCCAATACTTACACTGATCAACATCTTACTCTCCTGGTCAGTAGCCAACATCACTCTGGAACCAAGCAAATAGCCAATGGGAGATATGACCAGCAGAGAACTGAGTATTTTCAGAACCAGAGCCGAGTTCTTGTATACTTGCCCATACAATAGAGTTACCAGATCATCAGCAACGAACTGCAGCCCAATCATCATTGGAACAGAAAGCAAAAGAATCAACTTGAAGGTCTTCGACAAGAGCAAGTTGTACTCATCAATCTTTCCTTCCTTGTAATACAACACCATCCTTGGTACTATCACCATGGTGAATGAGTTTACTATTGTCAGAAGTATTTTACTCATCCTGCTTCCATATGAATAGAAGGCCACATTGGTCGCCTCACGCATGAGCCCAAGCATGGTTACATCAACCAACGTGTATATTTCTATGGCGAGATTCACAGCGACAAGATACAGGATTGGCTTGATATGTCGTATGAACGACAATCCCTTCAAAGTAAAGGAAACATGTCTGGTGGCAAACAGCATGTTCACAAGATAATTTCCTGCTATCCCGACTACACTTATCGCAGCATACCACAAATAGTCTTCCTGGGTTTTTACAAATACCACCAGCAGGATAACACATAGAAATTTGAAAATCGCATTCCTCGTTGCAACAATCTGAAACTCCTCCAACCCATCATACAACCAAGAAATGTTCAGAAAATTCAATGCGATGGAACAACCCACTATGGAATACAAACTGATGCTGTTTCTGAAAACATCAGTACTGAGAATGAGGATTATATACAGCAGCAAAAAAAAGACGGTCGAACAACTATTGATGATGAAAAGTTCTGAAAAGACCCTATTCAGTTGATCATGATTACTTCTTGCCCTAGATATTTCACGCAACCCATACGTGGGTAGACCCAAGAAGGAGAAAATTACGAAATACTGAACAATATTCTGTGCATATGCAACCTCACCGATATTCACAGGAAGGAGAACCCTTGCAACATATACCCCGGTAAATAGCGGGAACAGAATATTGAGCAGTTGGTTCCCGATGTAGAAGATACTGTTGACCGTTAATGACTTCTGTCCCATCATCCATGATCCCGACATATAGGGATAAGCCCCATAATCTTCATTTTGTCTCCAATAGAGTAAGGGAATCCTTTAGATGTGGAAAACTCAAATCCCTCTTTTTTATCAGAAGCGTTTCATCCAACTCCGGCCACTCAATCCCAATGCTCGGATCATCCCATCTGATACCGCCCTCATCCTCGGGGTGGTAGAACTCATCGCACTTGTAGGTGAACTCAGCCTCTTCTGAGAGCACGAGGAAGCCATGGGCGAATCCCCGGGGGATGAAGAACAGGTTCTTCTTCTCGGCAGAGAGATGCACCCCCACATACTTCCCATACGTGGGGCTGTCCTTCCTCAAATCGACGGCCACGTCGTACACCTCTCCCTTGGTCACCCTCACAAGCTTTGCCTGCGGAAACTGCTTTTGGAAATGCAGGCCTCTGAGTACGCCCTTGCGTGACTTGCTCTGGTTGTCCTGCACGAACTCACAGGTAATGCCGGCCTTGTAGAAGTCGGCCTTGTTGTACGTCTCCATGAAGTAGCCTCGTTCATCCCCGAACACCCTCGGCTCGATGATGAGCACGCCCTCAATCTCTGTCTTGTTGAA
>SAAM01000232.1 GCA_009929415.1 Clostridia bacterium
ACTGGTTCAAAGCGCAGAGTTCCTGAAAGAGGCACTAAACGAACAGCAACAAAAGCTCAGAAAGAGGGCAAGACCGAAAATCCTTCTTGCAACAAACTATCAGGAGGCTGTATATCTTTATGAAAAGTACAAGAAAAATCTTCTCGGAGTCATATCTGACGTAGCATTTGTGTTACATAAAAATGATCCTCCTGAAAGTGAAAAGATTGACGCAGGTATCGATTTATGCAGAATGATCCAGAAGGATGATCCCTATATGCCTTTCCTGCTCCAATCATCACAGGAGAGTATGAGAAGTGTAGCCGAGGGTCTTGGTGTCGGTTTTATTCTCAAGCACTCAAAAACTCTGTTAATTGAGCTTAGTGAATATATCAGTGAGGAGTTTGTGTTTGGAGATTTTGTTTTCAGAGATATCGGAACCGGGATTGTATACGGAAGGGCAAAAGATCTAAAAGAGCTACAGCATCTTATAATGGAGATTCCTGAAGATGTACTGCTGTACCACGCTTCAAGAAACAGACTCTCCAAATGGATGTACTCACGTGGACTTTTCTCTCTTGCAACTAAAATTAAAGGAGTTCGTGAGGGACAATTCAAGACTACGGATGAGCTGAGAAACTTTATCATTCAATCAATCATTGATTACCGGATTCTGGTCGGCCATGGTGTAGTAGCCAGATTCAACAAAGAGACATATGGTGAATTTATCTGGTTTGCAAGGCTAGGCGAGGGATCTCTCGGAGGAAAGGCCAGAGGATTGGCTTTTATAAACAGTATGCTGCAGAAGCACAATTTACTGAACAAATATCCCGGAGTCAAGATTCTTATCCCAAGAACAATTGTCATAGCCACAGATTATTTTGACGAATTTATCAAGGACAATGGTCTTCAATATGTAATCAACTCAGATATAACGGATGAAGAGCTTCTGTCAGAGTTCGTCAGTTCCAGATTGCCTGAACAACTTGTGGAAGAGTTGAAGGTATATATACGATATGCAACAGGTCCTTTAGCCGTGAGATCCAGCTCAAAACTAGAAGACTCTCACTATCAGCCATTTGCCGGGATATACTCTACTTATATGATTCCACACACTCAGAACAATGACCAGATGTTGAGACTTCTCGGCAAGGCTATTAAAAGTGTTTATGCTTCAATCTATTATGCATCAAGCAGATCATATATTCAAGCGACATCAAATCTTATAAGCGAAGAGAAGATGGCTGTTGTAATCCAGGATGTTTGTGGCACTGAAGACAATGGTTACTTCTTCCCCACTCTTTCCGGTGTAGCTAGATCGGTCAACTTTTATCCGATAGGAGCTGAAAAACCGGAGGATGGTATTGTTAATATGGCATTCGGGTTAGGCCGTCTTGTAGTAGAGGGTGGCAAGACTCTCCGGTTCTCTCCTAAACACCCAAAGCACATATTGCAGCTTTCAAGCACACAGCTTGCCTTGAAGGATACCCAGAATCATATGTTCGCACTTAACCTGAAGCCGGAAGAGTTCAAGACCTCTATAGACGAATCTATTAATCTTGAAAAATTTGACATAAACCAGGTTAAGTATTTCAGGAACATGAAGTATGTTGCATCTACATGGAATCCTCAGAATGAGATGCTGATTGACAATAATCTTGAAGATGGAAGAAAGGTGATAACCTTTGCTCACATTTTAAAATATGACGTTATACC
Organism: Clostridia bacterium; assembly: GCA_009929415.1. Taxonomy (GTDB): domain Bacteria; phylum Bacillota; class Clostridia; order Peptostreptococcales; family Filifactoraceae; genus Proteocatella. The sequence goes on from SAAM01000232.1 coordinate 1,696, forward strand.
TCTTGCAAGGATTATCTGCGACATACTGGAGATTAGTCAGATAGAGATGCGCACGCCTGTGGAACTGGAATTTGCAGTAAATATGGATGTGCCGGATGGACAGGACAGAATTTTCAGTTTTCTACAAATAAGACCTATTACCGATAATCAGGATAACATATCCGTTGAGTGGGACAGTATTGAAAGAAACGGCTGTATAATATACTCCGAAAAGGCTCTTGGTCTGGGGAATGTTGAAGGAATATCTGATGTGATTTATGTAAGAAGCGAAAACTTCGACAACACTTATACAAGAGAGATTGCAGCCGAAGTTAATCTTCTTAACAAAGAGGCTAAGGATCAGAACAGAAATTATGTACTGATTGGTCCGGGAAGATGGGGCTCAAGTGATCCTTGGCTTGGCATACCGGTCAAATGGTCAGACATATCAGAAGCTAAGGTTATTGTGGAGTGCGGCCAGAAAAATTTTCATGTAGAGCCCAGCCAGGGAACTCATTTTTTCCAGAATCTCACATCTTTCGGGATCGGTTATCTGACAATAAACCCGTTTGCCGGAGACGGCTCTTTTGATCAAGAGATGCTGGACTCAATGGAGGTGATTCATGAAAGTAAATATTTACGACACGTCCGTTTCAACAGTCCTTTGTCTATTTTCATTGATGGCCGGAAGAGCAGAGGAATAATACGTGTTTCATAATACTGCAATTTTTGTATTTTTGCAGCCAAATAAGCGACTGTTATGAGCGACATTCTTAACCATGAGTGCGGGATTGCACTTGTAAGACTTCTCAAGCCACTAGATTACTATCAAAATAAGTACGGTTCATATCTTTACGGTCTGAACCGTCTTTATATTATGATGGAGAAACAGAGAAACCGGGGGCAGGAAGGTGCAGGTGTCGTCGGGGTAAAGCTTGACATGCCCCACGGTTATAAATATATGGACAGGGTCCGCTCTTGTGATTCAAACCCGATACAGGAGGTTTTTAAAAGGATTAACGAGCCATTTGATTCAGAAACATTAAAAAATCGGGATTCGAAGTGGGCGAAAATGAACATCCCTTTTGTCTCTGAAATTTATTTGGGACATCTTAGATACTCCACATTCGGAAAAAACAACATAGACCTTGTACATCCTCTTAAAAGAGCCAGTAACTGGAGAAGCCGTAATCTTGCCCTTGCTGCAAATTTCAATCTGACAAATATCGACGAGTTGTTTGAAAGTCTCATCCAAGCCGGTCAGCACCCCAGATATTATGCCGATACTGTAACACTGCTGGAGAAAGTCGGATACTATCTTGATGATGAGATCCAAAACAAATACAGAAAATACAGGGATGAAGGATTGAGTAAAATTGACATTACTCAGCAAATAGAAGATAATCTTGACTTACAGGATGTGCTTAGGAAAAGCACTCAAAATTGGGACGGTGGATATGCAGTTGCGGGAGTTTTAGGACACGGGGATGCCTTTGTAGCAAGGGATCCTTGGGGTATCAGACCTGCATACTACTATTACGATGATGAGGTTGTTGTTGTTGCTTCCGAAGCATCGGTAATCAGAACATCATTCAGAGTTGACGACGCAGGAATAAAAGAGATAAAACCAGGTCATGCACTTAT
>SAAM01000233.1 GCA_009929415.1 Clostridia bacterium
CAACATTCTTTCAGAGTCCAAGATTGCCTTTAACGGACTTTCCTCAGGCACTGAGGCTTCGATTGCCTTTCGCTTCATTTCTGTATCTGCATGAGCATAAATCAAGGTCGTTTCCAACTGGGAGTGGCCCAACCATTGTGAGACAAGCGTCAAATCAACCCCATGTTGGTACAAATGCATTGCCCTGGAGTGGCGAAATAGATGTGGATGAACATTTTCAGGTACTTCAGGACACGAAATTCTGGCAAGGCAACCATAATTGTGTACAAGCTTTCTCACGTTGTCTTCGGTCATACGTTTATGCTGCCCGTTCCGTACGCAGTAAAATAGATGGTCATTCTGGTTTGAGTCCCTATGGAACAGGTTCAAGTATTTTCTCAGGTGTTCGACCACATTCGTACGAAGGGGTACTATCCGGTCCTTGCGTCCCTTCCCATGGAATAGGACCGTCGAGGTCTGGTTGATGTTGAGATCACAAAGTCTGACATCGACAAGTTCTTGAACTCTTGCTGCAGTATGATATAGAAACAGCATGAGGAACATATCCCTCAGTCCTTTTCGAGAACTGGAATCCGGTTGTTTGATGATGGTTTCCATCACAGGCTCACTCAAGTACTTCACAAGATTCTTCTTTTCTACGGCATTCGCCACACTTCTGATGTCCAACCAATAGGACACCAGATTCAAGTCCTCGTTTGCAGCAAAGGAGAAAAAAGTCCGTATGCAGTGTAGCCGGTGGTTTCTTGTGCTTACGCTACATCCCTGATCTTTTTCAATGTAATCAAGAAAGGATGCAAGCATTCTGGAATCCAATACTTCGAAGGTGAGATCACGTAGCTTCACTTTCCTCTGGACCTGAGCATACTCAAGAAACATCGATAGAGCTTTCTTGTATGACCGGATGGTGTTTTGACTGTACTTCTTCACCTGAGGAAGATATGTGACGAAGTATTTCTGAATCAGGTCGAACAGGCTGTTGAGTTTTACTTTTCCCATACTGCCACCTCTGGAACCATTTCGTCGAGTTCGTTCCAAGAAACCCCAGTGGATTTTAAAAGATTCTCCGGCAGGATGTGGATGTAGTAAGCTGTTGCCGAGACTCCGGTGTGCCCCATGTAGGAGCTCAGGTATGGAAGCATTGAGAAAAGATTCTTTTTCTCATCAATCCATTTCTGTAGCACCATCGAGGCAAATCGATGCCTCAAATCATACGGCCTGGCGTAACGAAGGTTTTTCTCACAAATGTCAAGGTTTGCCCTCTTCCAGCATCTCTGAAACAAGGCAGTCAGGAGTTTTCCAGTGTACAAGCCTCCTTTCTGTCTTGGGAATAGATACTCCTCATCTGGAGCAAAAAACGCTTTTCTAGAGAGGTATCTGCCACACATGCCCTTCATGTCTTCAGACATCACAACAATGCGCTGCTTTAATTCTTTGTTGTGGCGTATCAGGATTTCACCTGTCTCCATATTGACATCGTCACACTTGATTTCACGAACTTCATTAGGACGCAAGCCACATGTGTATAGCATACGAAACATGACGGGAGCGACTTCCGGAACCCATGGATCCACTTCCTGCGAGGGTGAAATCGTATCAACCGCAACGAAGAACTTGGAAAGACCATCGTCTGAAAGGAGGTTTATGCGATGTCTTCTCTTAGGTGTATAACGCGTCATGTATCCTACAGGCAGCACGTAGGCATCTCCTCCGGAGGCGACAATATACCGAGCAAGTTTTTTTATTAAGGCTACTCGAACCTTAAGTTCTGAACCTATGGACCTATCACATTCTTCCTGGAGCCAACCACAGACAATGTCTTTAGTGAGTTGTGCAGAATCGATGCCGGATCTGATGCAGTAGCTGTCGAAAGAAAACAGTGAACGCCGAACGGGCCAAGGACGATGCCCATTGGCTGTCCAGTCTTCCAACAGATTGTTCATGTGGTAGGCGAAACAGCATCTGAAATTATCCATATATCCCTCCTGTCGGTTTTATCCCATCAAATGGAAGAGCGCATATGGAAAGATGTCTGCTGTCTAGAGAAATATACCGTTTTGTGATATCCATTCCGGAATGTCCTAGAATCTGGGATGTTGTCATGAGTGGTATCTCCGCAATAGTCATCCTTTGTCCTACAGATCTTCGAAGGGAATGAAAACCTTTGCATTCGATTCCTGCCCTTCCACAAAGGAACTTGAAGCGGCTGGACAGTATGCTTCCCATTTCATAGGCATCGAATGGGGCCCGATGATGAACGAATACTTTTGTTGATTTCGATTTCGGTCTTGCCTTCAGAATATATGATTTCAATGCTTGACCAACATCCTTTGTTAGTGGCAACGCCAACGGGACACCGGTTTTTGACTGATTAATGTTGATCTCCCCACATCTCCAGTCTATGTTGGGGAGTTCAAGGGAAATGATGTCGATGGCCCTCAATCCAGTGACGACACCAAGTAGAACGATTGCATAATCCTTTTTCCCCTGCGCAGTGCTTTGGTCTATACTGGTCAACAAGTCATATATTTCCTGTTGGGACATCGCGGGAAGAATCTTCTTCTCGGTTGCAATCGGAAGGGACAGGTACTGAGAAAAATCACAGTCAGCAAGTCCGTGGTTGACGAAATACTTGGTCAGAATCTTCAATCTGCGCTGGTCGCCGTACAAGGTTTGACCCGAAACCTTAGCTGAGCGTTCAAGCATATAGCCTCTGACAAGCTCTAGAGTGATTTCCGACGGGGAAAAGCATTGCATTTCTTCAAGCCACAGGAAAAACTGGTTTGCAGAACTTATCATATGGTATCGATCTGGTCCGCTGAAAAACTCATCTGTGCGAAGCTCTTCCATGATGGCCTCAAATGCTGTTCCATGCTTGGGAGTCATCTTTCGGACGGAGTACAGATTACCAGTTTCAATGTAATGCAGGAAGCGGGAAGCCGCCCTTTTGTAGTAGCGGACAGTTTCCGATGATATTTCTCCATTAGCATGTCGCTTGACATGATATGTAAGAAATCGATCCACAATGTCTCTATCCAACGTTCGGTTTTCACACTCATACAGTGAACGAATCAGGCATTTTATCGGAGTCCGATACATCTTACAAGACTTGGGAGGATAACCTTCTTCTGTTAGGGCAAGAAGAAAACTATCCAATTGTTGTTCAAGGTTCATAACTCTTACCTCCTTGGTAATTAGTGGTAAGTGCCAGTATATAATCAGAAATTGAACAACGATAAAACCATATCAAACAACACGAAATTTATCTTTTCCTGATAAATCAAAACTCCTGATAAGA